>JBNKRV010000299.1:0-42270 GCA_050296935.1 Marinilabiliaceae bacterium
TTTGTATCCTCATCTCCTAGTACGCAAGGGCTCGGTGCTTATATGCTTCAAGTTGTCAGGCCTGATAACTCTTATTCTTTAGACTTATGCTTTATGGGCACAACTTGTTATGAAGATTTATCCTTTATATTATGGTACATGGATAAAAACAGGCCATTGCCCCCAGGAACGGCATTAGATCCCTATCGCCAACAGGATTTTGAGCGTAGAAAAGCAGCAGGTTTTCCTTACCCTCTTTTCCCAAGTACATTTGATACCCCGGAAGCAACACCTGAACAACAAGGGGAGAGAAACAAGATTGGTGGGTGGTAGAATAAAATGAAAATTAATATGTCAGAAAAAACGCAAACAGCAATTAATGAAAAAAATACAATTTTTATTGTATCAATTGGAATACTACATTTAGTTACTTTAATAATTGTCAATTATTATATAGGTCGTGGAGAGGATGATGTTACTTTGGTATATCTGATTGCTAACTTGGTTATATGCAACATCATTTGGCTATTCATTTCCCCAAAAAGAATAAAGAATTGGACTTTCTTATCTATGGTGTTATTTCAAATGAATTCATTTTGGTATGCTTGTTTAAAGCAGGGTTATAATTAGCAAGAGAATCTCATCTCCTGTACAGTTCTGCAACTTTTTATTCAAGGAATCAGTTTTATGGTTGGAGATGTTAAACGGAATAAAAAAAACGTTTGTAAATCAAGTAGGTGATAAATTTATGTCCTATAAATCCGGAGCTACAGATTGGGTAGTAGCTACTGTAGAAATGAAGATAGCAAATAGAATAAACGGGGTTTTAGATGAGGTTTGGGGAAGTAATATTCGCATTGGTACTGAAAATGAAATGTTAAATGCTAAAGCTTGGAAGTTGTAATGGAATATTTATCTAAAGTAATATATCAAAGGCCAAAGCCTATTAAACAATCTTCTGTGTTAAATCCAAATAACATGATACTTGAAGCAAATCATATTTGTTACAAAGAAGATAAAAGTTTAAAAGGGTGGATGTCGTGGGGAACAGGAATTGGTTTAATATTTATAGCATCAATAATGTTATTGTTTTTTAGAGACGATAATTTTGGTATAAACATTCTTTTTTGGATTATTTTTGGTTTTCCTGGTATTGTTGCAATTGTTTATGGATTTATTGCACCTACAAAAATAATGGTATTTCATCGATCGGGTGGCATTATTACCGTAGCTCCCCGATTTCAAAAAACATTCGATATACCATTTGAAACAGGAGTTGGTATAAGAGTATTTACACATAATGAGACTTCAGGGGTGGATCAGCATCTTTCTTTTTCTGTAAGTAAAGAAAAAAAGAGGAAAGGAGGAGTGATCTCCATGGTGTTAGTTGATGATTCATGGGCTTTCACCGTGTGGTATATGGATAAAAATCGCCCTTTGCCACCAGGTGATGCCTTTGACACTTATAGAGAACAGGATTTTGCACGTCGTAAGGAAGAAGGTTTTCCACCACCTTTGTACAAAAGTAAAATACCAACTCCCGAAGCCACTAAAGAACAGCAAAGAGAGCGAGAAAAGTACTGGACGGATGGGCAGTATATGATATAAAGTAAAGGCAAATAAATTTTAAAAATGGATAAGTACGTAATTAAATTACTCTTTGATTATAGAGGAAAAATCAATCATCAGGAATTTAGACAAGGCATTATATTGCTTTTTGCATTAGTGGTTTGGGATCGTTTTCTTTTTGTAATTCATGTAATTCCAAACATTATAATTGGGCGTTTGGGCGTCCTTGAGCTTGTACAAATAAAAGCATTTGAATTTTACTCAATTCCTAGCTTACCTATTGTGTTTGTGTTGTTTATTTCTTCGCTTGTATTGGTACGAAAACGTTTTAATGAAATTTCAAATAATCGTTTATTAGGTTTATTGTTGGGATTAATTGTCTTTTTATTTTTTCATACTATAAGTATTTCTACAGGTTCAAATCAAATATTTTATGGAACAACAGATTTGGATATTCCAGATAGTAGTCGATTATTTTACCAATTATCATTCGGGTTGTCCATTGTCTTAGGTATTGCAATAATTATTTACTTAGCCAATGTAAAAAAAACAGGCAATATAGAAAGAACTATGAATAATGTCGATATTCCTGTTTTTATAAGCTCAATAGGGAAACTGTTAGTATCTTTCTTTATAGTAATTGGTGTTATTTGTTTTATTTCCATCTTTTATGCAAACTGGCAGTTTATTTCTATAGTTTTAGCGATAATATTTGTAGTGTATATAGTTTTATATTTTCGTATTGCAATTAAAAGATCTAAAGATGCAGGGATTGGCAAAGTGATAGTTTTGTGGGGATTGGGGGTAACAATTATCGTATGTTGTGTTTCTTTAATTTTACAGTTAAAAACAAGTAATCTGATTATTCATCAAGTTGTTGGATTTGTTGTTTCGCTTATAATTATTTTGTTTGAGTTAGGCAACTTGATGTTATTTCTTCTACCTTCAAAAAATAACAATATTTGATTAACATTTAATCCTGAAGAGTAAATTTGTTAATGCCGGCTCTTACTTTTCATCTTTTTACAAGGTAAACACTTTCTATAATCCCTTTACAACAAGATATGGAATTGACAAATGTTAAAATATCGGCACGGGTAGGTAATTTAAATAGTGAAATGTTTGATTACGATGAGGTATATAACAATTATAAATTCGATTTCTCGGGGCAAAACATCGATGGTGTAATTTCTTCGCAAATAGAGTTTCGGGTGTTGCAATATTTAAATATCAAGGAAAAGATAGACTAGCTATCAAAGCTGGAAAAAGTAGTAATTGTGATTTTGTGCTTGAGTTCGATAAAAAAGCATAATTGTCAGGTTTCGGGTTTCGATCCAACTTTAAAATTCATCAATTGAATTAACATTCATAATTATCCGTAAAATTTTTATAGCTAAATGTGTTTCATATGTTTGGGTTATCTATGGAGATAAAATTTCTTGTCAGAAACCATCTCTTATTAAAAATTACTTTATTTTGTGTCAGATACAACGATTAATTTTAGTGAACAATGAATAAGAGCTTTTTAAGATTTTTTTTACTTCTGTTTTTGATGATTCAATTCAATGTGTTTTTTGCTCAGAAAAATTACAATAAAACAGGAAAGGCTTCGTACTACGCCGATAAATTTGAAGGAAGAAAAACTGCCAGCGGAGAAATATACAAACAGTCAAAACTAACAGCAGCACATCGCTCACTGCCATTTGGCACCAGGCTAAAAGTAACTAATATAAAAAATGGGAAATCGGTAATTGTAAGAGTCAATGATAGAGGCCCATTTGTAAAAGGACGTATCATTGATTTATCTAAAAGAGCGGCTTCTGAAATCAACCTGATAAAAATGGGTGTGGCAGAAGTAAAGGTTGAACAAGTTAGGGATAAGGCAAATATTGATTTTAAAAGGCAGGAGAATGGTAACGCTGTTAAACTGGAGGAAAGTAAATATTATAAAGTAGCCGTTTCTTCAGAAAATATTACCGGTTACGGGGTTCAGATAGGAAGCTTTAGTATGATGGAGAATCTGATACAAACCACCAATTCAATTAGAAAATTGATTTCTGGTGATTATTATGTGCAGGTTTCAAAAATAAAAGGAAAAACAATGAACCGTTTAATTGTGGGAGTTGAAAACGATAAATCTAAGGCAATGAGGCATCTGGAAAAGCTTAAGGGAGAATTTCCGGATTGTTTTGTCATTAAATTATAGATGATTTGTAACGATTTGGTACAAAGGATAAGAGGTGAGTGATTGTTGCAGCCGGCAGCTTTCCGGAATAAGTACGGAACTGGTTGTACTTCAGAGTTGCGATAGATTTTTCACTTTTTTTACTGTAAAGTTGGAGAGAAACGGAAATCATGAGCACCTTTAAAAATATCACCTTTGGCGAACTGGAACAGAATAAATAGCTTTTGCTTGAAATGTACTGTTTTGAGTTTATGATGTTTAAAATACAGTTACCCAAACTGAAGGTCTCATAACAAAAATACATGAATTAATCAGGTTGGTAAGTGTCTGAATATTTTTTATATGTTCATAAATCTTCGTTTCTTTAATCAGTAAAACAAGGAGGTCACTTTTGAAAACGATTTTCTATCACACCTCTTTACATCCCAAAGGAGTCCATACGTATAGCTCTGATCAAGGAATCAAAGGATGTGGGAATAATGTAAATATTTTAAAAGTAAAAGGAGATTCTCTGGTAAGTAAAATAGGTAGAGTAGTCGGTTATGACTATGTTAATAGTAATTTTTAACCTGAAATTCATAATAACAATAGTTCATTAATGTTTTGTGAGAGGAAGATAATTAAATAATCATATCAATAATAGTTGATTGATGAAGATGTTTATTTTAAGCATAGTTCAAATCAAATTAATGTTACCTGATTCAGGTTTGCGACATGATAATATCTAAAAAAAACCAATGATCTGTGGATAAATAAAACGAATCAATATGCATGAAGAATTTCTACACTATATATGGCATCATAAACTATATCAACAAATAAATTTAAAAACAACTTGTGGTCAGCCCATAGAAGTTATTCACCCGGGTGACCCGAATCAACATGCAGGACCCGATTTTTTCAATGCGAAAATAAAGATTAATAAAACGTTGTGGAGTGGCAATATAGAGGTGCATTCAAGTTCATCAGAGTGGAAAGATCATAATCACCATAAGGATAAAGCATATGATAATGTGATACTTCACGTAGTAGAAAATAATAATGCAGAAACATATCGTACCACAGGCGAAATTATTCCTGTTTTAGAAATAAGTTATCCTGTACATATAAGTGAACAATATCAGCAGTTCAGGGATAGTAATCACTGGATGGCCTGTGGTGAAAAGATTAATCAGGTAAACTCATTTGAAATATCGTTATGGATACAACGGCTATTGGTTGAGCGTTTAGAATATAAAATGATAGATATTCAGCGTTTACTTGCATTAACAACACAAAATTGGGATGAAACTTTTTATTGTTATTTGTTCAGGAGTTTTGGTTTCGGAGTAAACGGAGATCCGTTTGAGTTACTGGCTCAATCATTACCGTTAAATGTATTGTTAAAATACAGTAATAGTGTGCAATTGGTTGAGGCATTGCTTTTTGGTCAGGCAGGGTTTTTAAATCAACCTTTTGAGGATGATTATTTAGTGCAGTTAACAGCTGATTATAAATTTTTAAAACAAAAACATCAATTAAAGAGTATTGAGAGTCATATATGGAAGTTTTTACGCCTCCGGCCTTCGAATTTTCCAACGATAAGGATCTCTCAATTGGCTCATTTATTAGTAAAGTTAAAGGGGGTGTTTGGCTTACTTATTAATGAACCGGAAATAAAAACCGTTCAAAAGTATCTTCAAGCAGGCGTTTCTTCGTATTGGCAAGAGCATTATATGTTTCAAAAAAAATCGACAAAATCAACAAAGCATATAGGAAGTAATTCGAAAAATCTCATTATTATAAATACACTCATTCCTTATTTGTTTGCTTATGGCAAAATGGTTGGTAATCAAAATTATTCAAAGAGAGCTTTTGATTGGCTTACTGCAATGAAACCGGAAAAAAATGCGATATTGGAAAAGTGGAAAGAAAAGGAAATTGAAATAAAAAATGCCGGAGATTCTCAGGCTTTAATATATTTGTCAAATTATTACTGCAAGCCTGAAAAATGTTTGCAATGTAGAATAGGTCATAAATTACTTACAATTAAATAAAACGAGTGAAACAGAGAGCTCCGTATTTAGATCATTTTAGAACTATACTGTATGGTGTAGGAGCATTGTTTTTTATCGTGTTGGTTGGAAGCATCGGTTTTATGCTGGTTGAAAAGTATAATTTTGTAGATGCTTTGTATATGACAATGATCACAGTTTCTACAGTTGGTTTTAGAGAAGTGTTTCCTTTATCGGATGGAGGCAAGCTTTTTACAGTACTTCTTATTATATTTAGTTTTGGAATATTTGGTTACGTAATTACTTCAATAACACGTTTAGTGGTTGAAGGAGCCTTACAGCAATCCTATAAACAGTATCAGGTGAAAAAAAAGATAGTTAAACTGGACGACCATATTATTGTATGTGGTTATGGTAGAAATGGGTATCAGGCCTGTGTTGAGCTAAAGGAACATGGTGAAAAATTTGTGATTCTGGAAAAGAGAGATCATGTGGTCAGCCGGATTCTGGAGGATCCAAGCTTGTTATATGTTCAGGGAGATGCCAGTTCAGAAGAGGTATTAGATGTGGCGCAAATCAGAAGAGCAAAGGCTTTAATAACTGCCTTGCCTAATGATGCAGACAATATGTTTGTGGTTCTTACGGCACGGGAAATGAACCCTAAACTTAAAATAATAAGCAGAGCTAGCGATTTCCGGTCGGATGTAAAATTACGTCATGCCGGGGCAACAAATGTAATAATGCCTGATAGAATTGGGGGGCAGCGGATGGCAAAGTTAGTGACTCAGCCTGATGTTGTGGAGTTCGTAGAGTATATTTTACTTCAAAAAAGTAAAGAAGTAAAACTCATTGAAGTAGAATGTGATTGTATATCTGAAGTTAATACTACAAAAACAATCCATGAATTAAATTTGCGCAAAAAAACAGGTGCTAATTTGATGGGGTTAAAAACTCCGGAGGGTACTTATATTTATAACCCGTCACCACAAATTAAAATATCTCCTGACGATAAGTTATTTGTATTAGGTACCGATGAACAAATTGCTGATTTTAAGGAGGTTTTAAAGGAAAGTTAAATCTACAAAATAGAGTGATTACATTTTGGCTTGCTTTTTGATTGAGTCACAATGTGTTTTATTAACCAAAAAAGTTTGTTATGAATTTTAAAAAGACAATTGGACTGGGTGCCTTAGTTATTTTTCTTGCATTTGGTGCTTATAGTTGTAAGTCAAAAAAAACTGTAGCCTCAAATAGTGAGGTTGGGCAAATATTAGAAGATCTTCCATGTGAAAATGCAGGTAAATCTGATAAAAAATACTTTAGAGCTTTTTCAATGGCTACAAGTAGCGATTTAAGTCTTTCAAAAGAAAAAGCATTATTGCTGGCTAAACAAAGATTAATTACTTTAATTGAGTCCAATACCAAGTCTGTTACCGATCGATATGTCAATGAAAGGGAAGTGAGCTCGGCTTCTGAATTTGAACAGAAGTTTGAAAACTTAACTCGCGAGGTGGCTGATGAAACGATTAGTAATATTGTTGTTGCTTGTGAAAAATCGAGTGTGTTACCAGACAAAAAGTACCGTTCCTTTGTATCTATCGAAGTTAGTAAGGAGGATTTGTTGAATCAGATGAATAACCGTATTTCAAATGATGCGAAGCTTCAAGTAGATTACGATAAAAAGAAATACGAAGAAATTTTTAATCAGGAAATGGAAAAAATGGCCGAAGAAAGAGGTTATTAAACAACAAGTTGTAAATTATAAATAAAAAAGAGGTTGTTTCAGAATAAATGAAAACAACCTCTTTTTTTATAAAGTTCTTATTTCTTTTCTCATAAAGAGTACGTATGAAATCAGGAAACAAATAACAGAAAAGGCGATTAATCCGACTATCTGAGGCCAGACTAATAAAACACTCTGTTCAACCGGTATTGCTCCAGGAATAGCTCCTTGTACTTGTTCCATGGTTAACGGGCCTAAGCTACGTACAGATGGAGTTAGAAGACCTGTTGTTATATCACTAAACATCTGATTTGGTGAAAATCTCATAAAATTGAGTTTAAGGCTTTCTCCAGTGATGGATAAATTTCTTCCTTTGGGAATAAGAAGTGAAAAAATCACCTGGATGATCATGGTATAAAAAATCGAGAAAAACAACCAAACAGATATTCCTGAGAGGGCAGAGGTAGCAGATTGTATAAATTTGATAGAAAACAGGATAGATATATTTAACCAAAAGGCAACGTAGATGATTGCTATGATAGTAAATATGATTATTCGTATAAATTCTTCCGGCGTTGGAGGAATACCAATTGCAATTAATCCTATTCCCATCACAAGAAAACTTAATGCAAAAAATAATGTACTGATGATAATTAGTGATGCTGTAAATTTTGCATTAATTAAATAATCCCGGGGAATAGGCTGGGACAAGATTCTACTTATGGTTCCTTTGTTGTACTCAGAGTTTATGGCATCAAACCCCATACCAATGCCAAGTAGTGGACCTAAAAATCCCATAAAAATAAAAATGGATGGCATTGATCCATCAGAAACCGTGTAAAGCTTCAAAAATACGAACAGGTCATCACTCCCCGGGTTTTTAATAGCTTCGCCAATATTTGTCAATACCGAGTATAGTGATCCTAAGCAAGTTAATCCAATTAGTGAAATTAAAATCCAAAGCCGCCAACCCTTAATATGATCAGCAATTTCTTTGTTTACAATTACCCAAAAGGGATTGTGTGTTTTTATATGATTATTCATTGTTTTGTCCTCCTTCAAAATACCGGTTGTATATGTCATTCAGCCCCAGCTTTTTTTGATTTAAAGAAATCAGTTCTGCTTGATTTTTAACGATTGTAGAGGCAACTATTCCATTGACTTCTTCAGAACACTCAATAGTAAGTTGGTTGTTGTTTACCTCAACGTTTACAATGCCTTCTGTTTTTAAGAGCTCCTTTATGATGTTAGATAAGGTTGCTTCCTTATTTGTTTTTACTTCTGCAATTGTGGTGTAAGGATTATTTGAAAATAAGTTATGCGAAAGCGTATTAATGTCACCACAAGCAACTAAACCTCCTTTAACAAAAAGACCAACTCTATCGCAAATGTGCTGAACCTGATGTAAATGATGAGATGAAAATAGAACTGTAAGGTTTTCTGTCTGACTTAAATTTTTAATCGTTTGAAGTAGTTCTTGCATTCCCTTAGGGTCTAATCCTAAAGTTGGTTCATCAAGGATAATGATTTTGGGCTCTTTAATAAGTACATCGGCAAGTCCCAAACGTTGTTTCATTCCCCGTGAAAAAGTTGCTGTTTTTTTATCTTTTGCTTCTGATAAGCCAACCAGGTCAAGCAGACTGAGAATGCGTTCCTGAGCTGTCTTTGTTATCATACCATTCAATCTGGCTGTGAACATCAGGTTCTCATATGCTGTCAGGTGATTGTAAAATCCAACGTCTTCAGGTAGATAGCCTACATGTTCTTTTACTTTTATGGGCTGTTTAACCGAGGAAAAGTTGAAAACAGTTATCTCTCCTTCTGTAGGTTCACTTAACCCAAGAAGCATTCTGATAGTAGTTGATTTACCAGCTCCGTTTGGCCCCAGTAATCCAAATATTTCACCTTCCTGTATGTTTAAATTAAGCTTATCAACAGCGGTAAAAGAGCCATATTTTTTGGTGAGATTTGAGATCTTGATAATAGGATTCTCCATGATTTACCTCCTTCCATATTTTCGGAATAAGAATATAATTGCTCCAATTGCAATAAGTATAATTACAATACCTATCCAGCCCCAAATCATAGGTGTTTTAACAGCAATTCTAAATGTTATTTTAGAGGAGAGTTCAGGAGCTTTGGCATTTATGGTGGCCATATAGTCTCCCGATATTGCTTTTTTATCCGCTTTAATATATGCTTTGGCCTTAATCGTTTGCCCCGGGCTAATTGATTTAATTTCTTTGGGTTTAAAGGTTATATCCCAGCCGGAAGGTTTTGTTGCACTTAGTTTAACGTCTTTTATTTCTGCAGTTCCTGCATTTGTGATTAGTAATTCTTGTAAGTGTTCGTCACCTGCTGTTATTTTTGTGCTAATTAAACCTTTGGGAGTAGTCAGTTGAAGTTCGTATGATCCTGTTATTACTACTTCAAGATTCAGTTTTGCAGAGGTTCTGTTATTTATCGCTTCTACAGGAATTTTGTAGGTTCCTTCCTTTATGTTTTGTGGTGGTTTTACTTCGATTGTTACATTTTTCTTGCTGTTAGGCTCTATGTCCACAGCAGTGGCTTGTTTGTAATTTGGCTTAAATATAACACGCCAACCCCGGGGAGCTTTACTCATTAATCCATACCTTTGTTTTTCTCCGGTTCTGTTATCTATTGTAGTTTGAAAGGAGAAATAAGAGTCTGCATGCCCTTGTAAGTTGGATTGTTCTGTAGTAAATTCAGATTGATAAGTTCCTTGTTTAGAAACATTGATTGTAAAGGTGAGTTTGGTATCCCCGGCAAAAAAGGTAATTGGATAATTTCCTTTGTTTACCTTTTGGGGTATATTAATATTTAAATTAAGGGTTTGTTTGTTGTTTGGTTGTATCGAAATCTGTTTTACCTGATATGAATTCCATTTTAATTCATAATTCCACGATTTGGGAATGCCGGAAATTTTTACGTTTTCAGATTGTATAGAGTTGCTTTTGTTTGTGATGTCTATATTATATTTTACCGATTCTCCAGGAGGTACAGAAAGTTTTGTTACTGGAGTATAAAGTTCAATGGTGTTTTTTTGTTTTTTCGGATTCTGAGAAAAGCCAGCTATTACTACCAATGTCAATAATAGCGAAATTGAAATAATTTTTTTCGTTTTCATAATTACCTAATTGTTACGATAAATGTTATGTATCCATTGTGTTATAAAAGGCGCCATATTACAGATGCATCATATATGCTAACCTGAATATTTCGTCGAACTCAGGTTGCTGAAAAAAACAGCTCAATATACCTTGTCGGATCAATCGGATCAACTGGCAAATAAGAAAGATGCACTTCGTAATTTTTTAAATGCACTCAAAAATAATGTGAAGAGTTCAAAAAAATAAAAACAGAAAATAACTTTAACTTCCTTTTAACTTAGGTTTAGCAAGTTTTTAACAGAGCGTGTATGTTTATTAAAAATGTAGTCAATCAAATATTTAAGATCGTGTTGTTTGTTATAAATAATTGATTAACTTTGCACCTCAAATTTTTTAAATATAAGCTTTATGTACTTGACAAAAGAGAAAAAGCAAGAAATCTTCGGGAAGTACGGGAAGTCGAATACTGACACTGGTTCATCAGAAGGCCAGGTAGCATTATTTTCCTACCGTATCTCGCATTTAACTGAGCATTTAAAGTTAAATAAAAAGGATTATAGCACTGAGTATGCTTTGAAAAAATTAGTTGGTAAACGTCGTAATCTTCTTGATTATATCAAGGCTAAAGATATTGAACGTTACCGTTCTTTAATTAAAGAGCTTGGTATTCGTAAGTAATCTTGCAAAAGAATTTAAAAAGGCTGTCTCAGATGAGATGGCCTTTTTTAGTATTGTAGATTCTGTTAACCAAACAAATGAAAATAAATGCCTGAATAATAATATAATCTAATGATATTACATATATTTGGGACGATAAAAGAGATAAAGAAAAAAATATGATTACTCCAATTGAAAAAACAATCGATCTTGGCGATGGAAGATCGATAACTATTGAAACTGGAAAACTAGCCAAGCAGGCAGACGGTTCAGTAGTAGTAAAAATGAACAACACATATTTGTTGGCCACAGTAGTTTCTGCAAAAGATGCTTCTCCGGGTGTAGACTTTATGCCGTTGTCTGTTGAATACAGAGAAAAATTTTCGTCCATAGGTCGTTTCCCTGGTGGATTTATGAAGAGGGAGGCTCGTCCTTCTGACAATGAGATATTGGTTTGTCGTTTGGTTGATAGGGCTTTACGTCCGTTATTTCCGGATGATTACCATGCAGAAACATTTGTTACCATTAATTTGATTTCGGGTGATAAAGAAGATTTACCTGATGCGTTAGCCGGATTAGCTGCATCAGCAGCACTTGCGGTTTCGGATGTTCCTTTTAATGGTCCTATTTCTGAAGTCCGGGTTGCTCGTGTTCAAGGTGAATTGATTGTTAATCCAACACGCTCTCAATTAGCTGAAGCTGATATGGAAGTTGTGGTAGGTGCTACAATGGATAATATTTTAATGGTAGAAGGTGAAATGGAAGAGGTTTCAGAGCAGGAAATGCTTGAAGCTATGAAGTTTGCTCACGAGGCCATTAAAGTTCAATGTCAGGCTCAGATTGAGTTGGCAGAAATTGTTGGTTCTCAGGTGAAGCGTGAGTATTGTCACGAAGAGAACGACGAGGAATTAAGAGAGCATATTAAGGTTGCAACTTATGATAAAGTTTATGAAGTAGCTAAGGCTGGTCTTCCTAAACATGAGCGAGCAGAGAAATTTTCTGCTATCAAAGAGGAATATATTGTAGCAAATTACGCAGAAGTAGAAGAGTCTGAGATTCCTAAAGAATTAATAGGAAAATATTATCACGATGTTGAAAAAGAAGCCGTTCGTCGTTGTATACTTGATGAGAGAGTGCGACTAGATGGCCGAAAGACTGATGAGATTCGTCCTATCTGGAGTGAAGTTGATTATCTTCCGGGTCCTCATGGATCATCAATTTTCACCCGTGGAGAAACTCAATCATTATCAACTGTAACTTTAGGAACAAAGTTAGATGAGAAGATTGTAGATGACGTTTTAAATAAAACAGTAGAGCGTTTCTTATTACATTATAATTTCCCTCCGTTTTCAACAGGAGATGCAAGAGCCTCAAGAGGAACAAGCCGTCGTGAGATTGGTCATGGAAACTTAGCCTTCAGGGCTCTCAAAAATATATTACCAGAAGACTATCCGTATACTATTCGTATCATGTCAGATATTTTAGAATCAAATGGTTCATCATCAATGGCGACGGTTTGTGCAGGAACTCTGGCATTAATGGATGCTGGTGTGCCTATTAAAAAACCGGTTACCGGTATAGCAATGGGGTTAATCACCGATGAGGATAAGAATTTTGCTGTTCTTTCTGATATTTTAGGGGATGAGGATCACTTGGGTGATATGGACTTTAAAGTAACCGGAACCAGAGATGGAATTACAGCTACTCAAATGGATATTAAAGTAGACGGTCTTTCATACGAAGTTTTAGAAAAAGCTCTTTTACAAGCAAAAGAGGGACGTTTACATATTATGGATAAAATCATGGAAACGATGGATGAGCCACGTGCTGATCTGAAACCTCATGCTCCACGTATGGAAACCATCATCATACCTAAAGATATGATTGGTGCAGTTATCGGACCTGGAGGTAAAATTATTCAGGAAATCCAGGCCACTACGGAATCAACAATAACAATTGAAGAGGTAGGGGATACCGGTAAAGTAAGTGTGTCTGCTAATAATGCAGATGCGATTAATGCTGCAATGGCCAAAATTAAAGCCATAGTTGCGATTCCAGAAGTTGGAGAAGTTTATAAAGGGAAAGTTAAATCGATTGTCCCTTTTGGAGCCTTCGTTGAGATTATTCCGGGAAAAGAAGGTTTGCTTCATATTTCTGAAATCGAATGGAAAAGACTTGAAAAGGTTGAGGATGTGCTTAAAGAAGGTGAAGAAGTTGAAGTGAAACTTATTGAAGTTGATCAGCGTTCCGGAAAATTAAAATTGTCCAGAAAGGTTTTACTTCCTCGTCCGGAGCGTAAACCTAAAAGCTAATCTTTTATAAAAAAATAATAAATAAAAAAAAGGCCGGTCTGGCCTTTTTTTTATTTATGGTCATTGAGTTTAATATACGTAGGTGTAAGTATCAATGACTTAATACATGGTCAATCCTATGGAAAGTTAATGTATAATTGCATTGAAAAAGTATTTTTAATTGAATTAATTGTAAGGTTATCATGGATACTCTGTTAACATACGAAGACTGGATTGAATCAATGGAAGAAAAAGTAGCTCGTTTACCACGGGTTCAGGCTGCAATTTCAAATTTTCAGGTGCTTCCAAGATTAGGTAAATTACTTTCTGAGAAATCAAAAGATTGTCCGGATTGCAGAATGTATTGGAAGAGATTACAAGAGTCTACATTGCATCTTGAAGAGTTCTTTAATGATGGAAATTCTTATTCAGTAAATTTTGAAGATTTAGTAGATGAGATAATGCGCCATTTAAGAGTTAACCACCAAATCAGGGCAAAGGGATATTTGTTGTCTATATATACCGTTGTTGGTATGGGCGTTGGGTTAGCGTTAAGTGCGGCTCTGGTATTTTTAATTAATCAGCAGGCAATGAAAGCCGGATTGATAACCGGATGGTTGATCGGAATGTTAGGGGGGTGGTTTATTGGTAAATATAAAGAGGATAAACTTCGGAAAAATCATCAGTTATTTTAATAAATCAATGTCGTTTGGTGATAATTGTAATCTTATTTAATGTAAAAAATGATCACTTTTGATAGTTTAAATTTTAAATCCGACAACTGAAAATAGTGATGTTTTTAAATCCAGATACATATATTGAGTTTTAATTGTTTAAATAGGTGTCTGTTTATCTTGTTGTAACAGAGGGTTTTGAATGTTTTTGTTTTGCGCTATATGAGAAATATATTCAGATGCTCTGTTTTTATAGAAATAAACATAAAAAGACGTATCATCCATTAAGTATTTTTAGTATCTTAATACTACATTTAACTTATATAGTGATAATCACTAGGTGTTTAGTTTATTAATTGTATTAAATTAGTGATGAATAGCTATTTTTTTGTGAGAATTTCTATATTTGCAATAATTGAATGAGTGCTTTTATTTTTTAAAAACATTCTTAAATTTGTAAAAACTTATCGAAAGTAAATTGAAAACACATAATTAGGTTAATATTATGAAAAAATCAAAAATCAATGTTTTTGCTTCAATAGCCCTTGCTGCTATACTATCAAGTTGTGCCGGGTTAAATAAAATGAAATCCGGAGCTCAGGATGTAACATATACTGTTACGCCAGAAGTGTTAGAAGCACATGCTGGTAAAGTAGATGTTACCGTTAAAGTTAAAGTACCAGAGAAGTACATGGACAAAAAAGCCATTGTAGAATTGACTCCGGTATTAAAATATGAAGGTGGAGAGACTGCTTTCCCTTCAAAAACTGTTCAAGGCGAGAGTGCTGAAGGTAATGATCAGGTTATATCATATTTGAATGGTGGTCAGTATACATATACAGGATCTGTGCCATATAACGAAAATATGAAAGTATCAGATTTAGTTGTTCGTATTAAAGCAACAAAAGGTACAACTAGTATTGATTTTGACGATTATAAAATTGCTGATGGAGTTATCGCAACTTCTGATTTAGTTATGGATCAAGGCGCAATGGCTGCTTTAGGTAAAGATAAATTTCAACGCGTTATTCCAGAAAGTAAAGATGCTGATATCTATTTCTTAATTCAACAAGCTGCATTACGCGGAACAGAATTAAGAAAAGAAGAAATTAAAGCTCTTAAAGATTATATCAAGGATGCTGAAGCTGCTGAAAATAAAAAATTCACAGGTGTGGATATTTCTGCATATGCTTCTCCTGATGGTCCTACAGATTTAAATACCAAACTTTCTGAGAAAAGACAAGATGTTGCTCAGAAATATTTGGCTAAAGAACTTAAAAAAGCAAAAGTTGATGGTTCTGCTGAAGGATTTTTTGATCTGAAAAATACACCAGAAGACTGGGAAGGATTTAAGGCCTTAATGGAAGCTTCAAGCATCCAGGATAAAGAGCTTATTTTAAGAGTTCTTTCTATGTATTCAGATCCTGAAGTACGTGAGAAGGAAATCAAAAATATGTCTGAGACTTTTAAGGTGATTGCTGATGACATCTTACCTCAGTTACGTCGTTCTAAAATTGCTGTTAATGTTGAGTTAATTGGTAAGTCTGATGAAGAAATTGCTGAGTTGGCTGCTTCTAATCCAGGTGAGTTAAATGAAGAAGAACTTCTTTATGCTGCAACTTTAACTGAAGATTTAGATAAGCAACTTTCAATTTATAAGAGTGCAACTGAAGTATTCCCTCAAAGTTGGAGAGGTTATAACGATGTCGCTTATGTTCTTGTAAAGCAAGATAAAATTGACGATGCAAAAGTTGCTCTTGATAAAGCTAATGAATTAAGCACTGGTAATGCTGTTGTAAATAATAACCTTGGAGTTATTGCGTTACGTAGTGGTGATATTGCGAAAGCTGAAGAGTATTTTGGTGCTGCTGCTGGTGTCGGAACTGAATTAGATAATAACTTAGGTATCTTATCTATCCACAAAGGAGATTATGATGCTGCAATGCGTTATTTTGGAAACAGTACATCATGTAATGCTGCACTTGCAAAGATTTTAGCTGAGAAGTATGATGCTGCTTTATCTACATTAAATGCTAATACTAAAGAGGTAGGTTTTAAATATTATTTGAAAGCTATTTGTGGTGCTAGAACTGCTGATAACGATCTAATGTTTGATAGCTTGCGCAAAGCTGTTGAATTAGATGGATCATTAAAAGCTGTAGCTGCTAAAGATATGGAATTCGGTAAATTCCTTGAGGATGCAACTTTTAAATCAATTCTTCAATAAGAATCTTCTTATTAATATAGATAAGCCAGTCATTTTTTGACTGGCTTTTTTTTGTGCCTGAAATTTAGGTGTGAATTCATTTTAACGAACAAGGTAGCATTACTTATGTGTTCCTGAACGATCCTGTATGGTAATAAAATGCTTTTTCGGATTGAATATTTGATAATTTTGGGGGCTGGGTTTTGTGCAATGTGCATTTGGAAATCTTTTACATATCAATATTGTACCAATTCTATTTGAAAATGAATAAAAAATATCTAGTAAATTTGGATTACAACATAGAAGGTTAATATCTTTATTTTTTGATATAGCCTTATGGTAGAGGGTATTTGATACAAATAATATATGGTATTCTCATTTCAATTGGTTTCAGGGAATATTTGCGAAGGCATAGCGTGAAATAGTAACAAATAAGATGAAGATAGCAGTTGTGTTTAAGTGGGAATTACTTTTTTTCATTAAATAACCGATCTGTTTCTCTGAATTTTATCACGATAGTCCGCGATGCTTCAAAAAATTATAGGGTATATCATCATTTAATAAAATCTCATCTTTTTAATTTTAAACGATCAGAGGGGTAATATGAGGCTTTATTAAAAATCGGCTAATCGATTTATTTTTCGATTTGTATTTATGATTTTAACTAAAAAAAAGGCTGTCTTAGTTATTTTAAGACAGCCTGATAGTTATTGTGTTAAAACAATATAATGTTATTTAGCCAACCATTTGCTAACTATTTCTGAGTTTTCATTAACCCATGATTTAGCAACAGCCTTTTTGTCATTACTGTCTTCCATTTTAGCTAATAAAGAGGCCATTTGCGCTGATGATAGTTTGAAGTTAGAAAAGAAATTTGCAGCAAACGTATCATCGGTTTTATATCCTTTTCTTGAGAATATCTCAATATGTTCTGTTTCTCCATATACCTTTTTAGGATCATCAAGGAATTTTAAGTCCCAACGTCCAAATTTCCAGTGTGGAGCCCATCCTGCTACAGCAATCCACCTTTTTTCTGAGATCGCCTTCTGTAGTTCCGATAGCATCGCAATGCTGGAAGAATTTAATTGCTCTAAATCAAGGTTATATTCTTCAATTGCTTTATCTGTTTTAGCTGTAATGCCGGCACCTTTTTCGATACCAATAATTTTTCCTTCAAATTTATCTTTATTTGCATTTAGTTCTTCAATAGAACCTATTGTTACATATGAAGGAACGACTAATCCTATTTTTGCTTCATCGTAACAAGTTCCTAAGCTTTCCAGATTGTCGCCAAATTTTGCAACTTTTTCTTTGTGTGTCTGAGGTAACCAGGCATCCATAAATACATCTACATCTCCGTTAGCTAATGAAGCAAAGATCATATCAACAGCAGCTTTTTTTATAGTAACTTCATAGCCTTTTTGTGTAAGTATTTCATTGGCAAGGTGTGTCATGGCAACACCTTCAGCCCATCCATCAACCAAGCCTAAAGTTATTTCTTTTTGTTCATCTGCTTTTTTGCTTTTTCCAGTACTGCAAGCTGAAATTAATACAGTGGCAATAGCTATAATTAAAAGTTGTAATTTCATAATAGTAATTTTATAAGTGTTATTTATTTTTCTTTCCTAAAGCCTGAGTTGTTCTGTCGAGAATGATAGCTAAAATAACGACGGCCAAACCGCTTTCAAAACCCAGGCCGATATTTAGATTGTTAATGCCCTCTAATACTTTTTCTCCTAAACCTCCGGCTGCAATCATTCCTGCTATAACAACCATAGAAAGGGCCATCATAATAGTCTGGTTAACGCCGGCTAAAATGGTATTTAAAGCAAGGGGTAGTTCTACTTTAAAAAGTAACTGTTTTTTTGTAGCACCAAAAGCTCTTGCAGCTTCAACAACCTCTGCAGGCACTTGCTGTATTCCTAATGTTGTTAGTCGAACTGCAGGAGGCATTGCAAATATGATTGTGGCAAATGCCCCGGGGAGTTTACCAATGCTAAAAAATAATACTGCCGGAATCAGATATACAAATGCTGGCATTGTTTGCATGAAATCTAATATTGGTCTTATTATTTTTGCTGCCATCTTGTTTTTTGCAGTCCATATTCCAACAGGAATCGCTATAGCCAAAGCTGTAATTGTTGAAACAAAAATCAAAGCTAATGTTTCCATTGTTTCTTCCCAAAAACCAAGAAGATAGATCAATGTAAGTCCTAATACTGTAGTTATAGCTGTGCTTTTGTTTACTTTAAAATAGGCTAAAGCTGTGATTGCAATAATGACGATGTAAAACGGAATCGCTAATAGAATCCATTCTACTCCTTCAATAGATGCATTTCCACTATTTTTGATCATGTCAAAAAAAGGCTTGAAATTGATGGTCATCCATTTTACAATTATTTCAACGTACTTACCTATATCAATAATTTTTTCCATCTTATTGCTCTTTAGCTTTTTCTTTTAATTCTATTATTTCGTTTTTATCGAATCTTGTTGATTCAATAATTAAAGAGGTTTGACTCACAATACCTAAAAACTTTCCAGTATCTTCATCAATTACAGTAAGCGGAGCCCTGCTTTCTGTGATTAAAGGGAGCATCTCTTCAACCGTATAATGAGAATAAACACTGGGGACTTCAGTTTTTAGTATGGACTCTAAAGATTTTTCACCTTTTTGTTCCGCAACTAAACAATCTCTTAGCCATATTAAACCTAAAAAGGTTCGGTCTTCGTTCAATACAGGCAAAACATCCGTTCCAATTGTTCTCATTTTTCGAATTGCAGCCTTTGGACCTTCTTTATGAATGTGACAAAGCGTAACTTTTTCAAACATCATAGTGCCCGCTGTAATAATATTCTTTCTGTCTACTTTTTCAACAAATGCTTTTACATAGTCACTTGCAGGTTGAGTAAGAATATCTTCAGCTGTACCTATTTGTTCAATAATACCATCTTTCATTATTAGAATCCGGTCTCCTAATTTTATGGCTTCGTCCAGATCATGCGTGATAAATACAATTGTTTTCTTAACCTTGTTTTGAAGTTCCAGTAATTCATCCTGCATGTCTGAACGAATTAGTGGGTCAAGTGCAGAAAAAGCTTCGTCCATTAATAAGACTTCAGGATTGTTGGCTAATGCTCTGGCCAGTCCAACACGTTGTTGCATACCACCAGACAATTGTGAGGGCATTTGATTCTCAAAGCCATCTAACCCAACATTATCTAAAGCTTCTTTTGCTTTTTTTAATCTTGTTTCTTTGTCTTCATTTCTTATTTCTAAACCAAAGGCAGCATTTTCTAACACGTTTCTATGAGGGAGCAGACCAAAATTCTGAAATACCATACTCATTTCAGTTCTTCGAGTATCAAGTAGTTCTTCATTTGTTTCATTTGTAATGTTTCTGCCATTAATAATAACACTCCCGTCAGTTGGCTCAATTAAACGGTTGAGACATCTTAATAACGTTGATTTTCCACTTCCGGAAAGACCCATTATCACAAACATCTCACCTTTGTAGATTTCAAATGAAGCTTTATTAACCCCAACTGTACAGCCAGTTTTTTTTAATATCTCTTCTTTTGTTATTCCTTTATTTAAAAGTTTTAAAGCCTCCTTTTTGTTATTTCCGAAAATAAGAGTGAGGTCTTTAACTTGTATTTTTAAATTTTTATCAGATGTCATCATTTAATAGTTCTTTAAAAGTAATATCCTATGTTGATATTAAATCTCATTTCCCAATCAGCATCCGGGGTTCCTGAAGCTAACCCGTTTGTCCAGTCGCCACCAAGCCAGGGTTGGTTTTTTCCTGCAGCAAAATCAATATACGTATATACGCTACCCGCAGATATCAGAAAACCAAAATCATTCATTGCTGAACTTTCAAATGACTCTATATTTTTATCCATATAACCAAAGTCATTATAAATCATTACAGAAGAAACAGGTCCCCATTCAACAGGGAAGGTGTGATTAATACCAATTGTATATATAATTGCTTTCGAGGCAATAAGGTACGGAGCTCCATAGGCAGTTAAAGCAATAACATCAGAACTTTCACC
Organism: Marinilabiliaceae bacterium; assembly: GCA_050296935.1. Taxonomy (GTDB): domain Bacteria; phylum Bacteroidota; class Bacteroidia; order Bacteroidales; family Marinilabiliaceae; genus Saccharicrinis. The sequence goes on from JBNKRV010000299.1 coordinate 20,469, forward strand.
AGTAGGGGCTTCCGGATTATAATCGTATCCTGTTATTTGAGCTTTCAAGTTCCATTTATTGTAATTTAGTTCGTAATGTGCCGCCCAGGCATACCTGTTTCCGATGTTTTTAGTATCCAGATTTAATAGCGATCCATATTCCAAAGAAACTCCAAGTTTGCTTTTTAATATTTCACCCATCTTGTAATTTGCCTTAATGTTAAACTGATTAAGTTCTTTGTTTCGGTATTCTTCGTTTAATGATGCCACATCATAAGCATATCGGTTATTAGAAACATCGCTTAAATCTCCAAAGTTGTTTTCTTCCGCATTTTTAAAAAAAGCAAAATCAAGATCCCATTTTTTATTGTTTATGGAATATTTTATACCCATATCATGATCATCTTCTTTTCCCACGTAATAATTTAATGAGAAAAACCAACTGTTCGAGTTATAGGTTGTAATTCCAAACGGAACTTGAGTTAACCCTAATTGAATTTCGTTGTTGTTTTTAAAGCTGTACTGCAGCCAACCTTGTTTTAACATTGCACCCCCAAAAGCAGGATCGTAAAATCTATATTCAGCGTTTAACTTAATTCCCTTGTAGGCTGCTTTTGCGTTAATCCTGAATACATCAAAACCAAAGTCTCCACCTCTTTCCTGCTGGTTTGTTTTCCAGGATGATGAGTTGTAGTTAAAGCGTAAAGCTCCTCCCATCTTAACTTCAGGATTCTCTTGTGCTTTAATATTGAAAAATGATAGTAATGAAATAATGATAATTGTACTCGTTAATTTAATAAACATATTAATGTGTGATTTAAAATTTGCAAAAGAAGGTGCTTTTTATAGAAACTGCTTTCTATAGGAATTGTTTTTTGTAAAAATTAAGCCTGGGTAAAAAATTACTTTGTAGGGGGTACGTAACGATCAGACTGCTTTTTATTAAACAGATATGAAAATGTATAAAGTACTTCTTTAATTGTGATATTTAGTCTTTTTTCAATCATTTGATGTGCAAAAGTATACTTTAATGTTCAAATGACCAACTATTGTTTGAAATTAACTTCCCTTTTGGTTAGTGGAGGATCTAATTTCTGAAATTTTGTTTCTGTAAGATTTAAATTTTATAACATTAGAAGGTAGGTGGAGATTTACTTCTGAGTATCATTTAAATATAGATGATTTGATGCAGGCAGGAGTAATAATTGTTTCTATGGAAAACATATTGCATTCAGAAGTTGAGTTGTTTAAAGGTCAGGTGTGGCTAAAATGTATTATGGCATCTTTCTCATGTGTTTGGTTGCTTCCCATAAAACAATGCCTGCGCTGACACTGATGTTAAAAGAATGTTTGGTTCCAAATTGAGGAATTTCAATACAACCATCTGAATTGTTGATTGCTTTTTGTTGAACCCCTTTTACTTCGTTGCCAAATATGAGTGCAATTTTTTCATTATTTACTGGTTTAAAATTAACTAGAGAGATGCTTCCTTCTGCCTGTTCAACACAATACACTTTATAACCTTTGTCTTTAAGTAAATCCATAGCTTCTATAGTATCATTAAAATAGCTCCAGGCCATTGAATCTTCAGCTCCCAGTGCTGTTTTATGTATGTCATTGTGTGGAGGTACCGGGGTTATGCCGCATAAGTATATTTCCTGTAGGCAAAGAGCATCTGACGTTCTGAATACCGAACCAACATTATTAAGACTTCTGACGTTGTCAAGTATTACAATAACCGGAGTTTTTTCAATTTTTTTGAACTCTTCTAAGGTTAATCTGTTTAATTCTTTGTTACGTAATTTTCTCATTCAAATTTATTTTGTGGTAAAAATAAGCATTTTTGTCTTTTTGTTTTTAAAAGCAAAGTTGTACTTTACGAATATAGATATGTTAGTATAATAAATTTTTAAAAAAAAATCTACATGAACATACATGAATATCAAGGTCAGGAAATCCTGAAGCGTTTTGGAGTAAGAGTTTCAGAAGGCATTGTTGCTGATGCTTCTGATAAAGCGGTAAAAGCTGCAAAACAGCTGCAACGATTAACAGGAACTGATAAATGGGTTGTTAAAGCACAAATTCATGCGGGAGGTAGAGGAAAAGGTGGAGGTGTAAAAGTTGCTAAAACTCTTGACGAAGTAAAGATCTTATCAGAACAAATATTAGGGATGCAGTTAGTAACTCATCAAACTGGTCCTGAAGGTAAAAAAGTGAACAAAGTATTGATTGCTCAAAATGTATTTTATCCGGGAGATTCAGAACCGAAGGAGTATTATATGAGTGTGTTGTTGAATAGAAATACAGGTCGTAATATTATTATGTATTCAACAGAAGGGGGGATGGATATTGAAACAGTTGCCGAGCAAACCCCTCATTTAATCTTTAAAGAAGAGATAGATCCGGGGACAGGAGTGCTTCCGTTTCAGGCACGTAGGGTTGCCTTTAACCTGGGTTTGTCCGGGAAAGCTTTTAAAGAGATGACAAAATTTGTTACCGCATTATATAATGCCTATGAGGGTGCTGATGCCTCTTTAGTGGAAATTAATCCGGTACTAAAAACGTCAGATGATCTGATAATGGCTATTGATGCAAAATTAACTCTTGATGATAATGCATTATATCGACACAGAGATTTTGCTGAGATGAGAGACCTTTCGGAAGAAGATCCTTCAGAAATTGAAGCTTCTCATCACAATTTGAATTTTGTAAAGTTAGATGGTAATGTTGGTTGTATGGTTAATGGTGCTGGTCTGGCCATGGCAACAATGGATATTATTAAGCTATCCGGAGGAGAACCAGCTAACTTTTTAGATGTTGGAGGTGGTGCAAATGCTCAGACCGTTGAAGCCGGATTGAAAATAATTTTAGCAGACCCAAATGTGAAAGCCATATTGATTAATATTTTTGGAGGTATTGTGCGATGTGATCGCGTTGCAAATGGGGTTGTTGAAGCTTATAAAAAAATAGGAGAAATAAATATTCCTGTCATTGTCAGACTTCAGGGGACAAATGCAGAAGGAGGTAAGAAAATTATCGATGAATCAGGATTAAAAGTGTATTCAGCCATTACATTAAAAGAAGCTTCCGACTTAGTGCAGAAATTAGTGAGTTAATAAATAAGTTTATAACCATAATTTGATGTAAGAAGGGGATACCAAAAGAATGAGTATCCCCTTTTAATCTTTCAGAAGGTCTTTATGTTGTAAATGCCATTTTACAAAAGCCTTCAGCCCATCTTTTAAAGATGTTTTAGGTTGATATCCTATCATCTTCTGAGCTTTTGATATGTCAGCAAAGGTGATGTCAACATCTCCGGGTTGCATAGGTAGTTGTTCTGTTTTTAGTTCTTTACCAGTGACTTCAGCAATTGCATGAATCAAGTCTGATAGTTTAACCGGGGTGTTATTACCAAGATTCATATTTTCAAATACATTATCGTTATTATTCAGGTATTCAATTGAACCGATAATGCCGGAAACAATGTCATTTACAAAAGTGTAGTCACGGGCTGTTGTTCCATCACCAAACATAGGAATTGTTTTACCTTCAAAAAGAAATCTCGTAAATTTATTAATGGCAAGATCCGGTCGTTGCCTTGGTCCGAAAACAGTAAAAAATCTAACATTAATAAAATCAATATTGTATAAATGATGATAGCTGTGGTTCATTAATTCACAAGCCTTTTTAGAAAATGCGTACGGTGAAATCGGTTTTGATACATCCAGATTTTCATTCCAGGGAGTATTGGGTGAGTTTCCGTAAATAGATGAAGAACTGGCAAATACCATTTTTTTAGTGCCGGAATCTTTCATTAAATCCAGTAAATTTCTGGTGGCACTTATATTATAATCAATATAACTTTGTGGATTTTCAATAGATGGTCTGACTCCTGCTTTAGCAGCCAGATGTACAATGCAATCAAATTTTTCAGACAGCTTATTTTTTACATCAATCTCATTACATAAGTTAAGATCATAAAATGTAAAATCTGGATGATTAATAAATTCAGAAAGGTTACTTTGTTTAATTTCTTTCTTATAATAGGGATCGAAGTTATCAACTCCAATAACCTCATGGTTTAATTCCAGAAGAGTTTGTGTTAAGTGCGAGCCTATAAAACCAGCACATCCCGTTACTAATATCTTACTCATGTATGTGGTATTTTTTTTAAAGATAAATATATCTCTTATTAAAAAGACCAAATTTACATTAAATACGAATATTTACGGACTGGAATAATTAACTCCTTGATGAGTTCTTCTTTTATTTAATTGTTGTGAAAAAAGATTCTTTGAAAATTACAGCATAAAATGATATAGACTCATGAAATTAAAAGGATTTGAATATCTTTGCGCTTTCGGATCTAATTGTTTTTCAATTAGATTTTTGAAAGAAATATTTAGATTCAAACGGAAGAATGGTATAATCATATTATGAAGAATATAAGGAACTTTTGTATTATCGCACATATTGATCATGGGAAAAGTACTTTGGCCGATCGATTATTAGAATTTACACATACTGTTTCGGAACGAGATGCTCAGAATCAAGTATTGGATAATATGGATTTGGAAAGAGAAAGAGGAATCACCATTAAAAGTCATGCCATTCAAATGGATTATGAGTATAAAGGTGAAAAATATGTATTAAACCTGATAGATACTCCGGGACATGTTGACTTTTCATATGAGGTATCCCGTTCAATTGCAGCTTGTGAAGGAGCATTGTTAATTGTTGATTCAACACAAGGAATTCAAGCGCAAACGATCTCTAACTTATATCAGGCCATTGAACATGATTTGCATATTATTCCGGTAATGAATAAAATGGATTTACCCAATGCCATGCCTGATGAAGTAGAAGATCAGATTATTGATCTTATCGGAGGGGAAAGGGAGGATGTTTTGCGTGCAAGTGGAAAAACCGGACAAGGTGTTGAAGATATTTTAAATGCAATTGTGGATAAAGTACCGTCTCCGGTTGGAGAACCAAAAGAGCCTTTGCAGTGCCTGATATTCGACTCTGTATTTAATTCATTCAGAGGGATTATAGCCTATTTTAAAGTTGTTAACGGCGAAATACATAAAGGTGATCTGGTTAAATTTATGGCCACAGGGAAAGAATACCATGCTGATGAAATTGGTGTTCTTAGATTAGATATGGAGCCAAGAAAGTTACTAAGAACGGGAGATGTAGGTTATATTATTTCAGGTATTAAAACCAGTAAGGAAGTAAAGGTTGGTGATACAATTACAACAGTAAAAGATGGGTGTGCAAAAAGAATTGAGGGGTTTGAAGAAGTAAAACCCATGGTATTTGCAGGAGTATATCCAATAGATAGTGATGATTATGAAGATTTAAGGGCTTCAATGGAAAAACTCCAGTTGAATGATGCCTCATTAACATTTGAGCCTGAATCATCTGCAGCCTTAGGGTTTGGTTTTAGATGTGGTTTCCTGGGGATGTTACATATGGAGATCATTCAGGAGAGGTTAGACAGGGAGTTTGATATGAATGTAATTACTACAGTTCCAAACGTACCATATATTGTTCATACTAAAAAGGGGGAACAAATTGAAGTTCATAATCCGTCTGGATTGCCTGAACCTACAGTTGTTGACGTTATCGATGAGCCGTATATTCATGCGCAGATTATCACCAAATCAGAATTTATTGGACAGATAATGACACTGTGCTTGAGTAAACGTGGTGAGTTGATTAAGCAACACTATTTAACTGCAGATAGGGTAGAGTTAAATTATAATATGCCTCTGGCTGAAATTGTTTTTGATTTTTACGATAAGTTGAAAAGTATTTCAAAGGGATACGCTTCCTTTGATTATTATTCAACAGGTTTTAAAGCGGCAAAATTAATTAAGTTGGATATATTGCTTAATGGTGAAAGTGTAGATGCATTATCAACATTGATACATTTTGATAATGCATATACTTTGGGAAGAAGGATGTGTGAAAAGCTGAAGGAGCTTATTCCAAGACAACAATTTGATATTGCTATACAGGCAGCTATTGGAACTAAAATAATAGCAAGAGAGACGGTTAAAGCAGTTCGGAAGGATGTTACTGCTAAGTGTTATGGTGGAGATATCAGCCGTAAAAGGAAACTTCTTGAAAAACAAAAGAAAGGTAAGAAACGTATGAAGCAAGTTGGAAATGTTGAAGTGCCTCAAAAAGCCTTCCTTGCCGTTTTGAAATTAGATTAAATCAAGTTATTAATGTATATAAAAACGTCCGATTCCTGTATAGAACCGGACGTTTTTTGTTTTTTTATATTGATAAAAAGAATTAAAGATACGCCATATCTTATGTCTTTTAAATGAATGTTAATTCATTTTCTATTACATAACCAGCTTGTAACCTTTACCATGAACGTTGATGATTTCAACAGAGGTTTCACCTTTCAGATGTTTTCTCAGCTTAGTAATATATACATCCATACTTCTGGCATTAAAGTAATTATCATCAACCCAAATAGTTTTAAGGGCAAAATTACGTTCCAGAACTTTATTGGCATTATTACAAAGAAGTTTAAGTAACTCAGATTCTTTTGTAGTTAATTTTACGATATTATCACTATCAATAAGTTGTTGTTTCTGAGTGTCAAACTTATATTTACCAAGCTGATAAACATCCTGAATAATACTAGACCCCTTTGTTCTTCGGATAATTGCCTCTAATCTAAACAATAATTCTTCCATGCTAAATGGTTTGGTGATGTAATCATCTGCACCAATTTTAAATCCTTGAAAGATATCTTCTTTCATTGATTTAGCGGTAAGAAAAATGATAGGTATATCAGTATTTATTAACCTGATATCTTTCGCTAATGTAAATCCGTCTTTTTTAGGCATCATTACATCTAAAACACAAAGGTCATATTTGCCATTTGTAAAAGCCTTATATGCTTCTTCTCCATCAGGGAAAAGATCGGTTTCGTATCCCTTTGCTTCTAAATATTCTCTTAAAAGCATGCCGAGATTTTCATCATCTTCGGCTAAAAGAAGTTTGTATTCCTTTTCCATTCTTTAGTACTTTTTATCGGTAAAAAGATTTCAAATTTTGTTCCTATGTTTAATTCACTTTCTGCTGTAATTGTTCCGCCGTGATCTTCAACTATTTTTTTTACATATGCCAAACCTAAACCAAAGCCCTTTACGTTATGGACATTCCCTGTTGGGACACGATAGAATTTTTCGAATATGCGGCTAAGGCTTTCCTTTGAAATACCCATCCCGTTATCTTTAACAGAAATTATTACTCCATTGTTTTTATTCCATGTTTTAACCTGTAATATAGGAGTGCCTTTTCTATACTTGAAAGCATTGTCAAATAAATTATATATCACATTAGTAAAGTGCACTTCATCTACATAAGCTGTGCTGTTTTTAGCATCCAGACTTTCAATAATTTTACCATTCTTATTTTCTACTTTCAGCTTAAAGTTAGTAGAAACATTGTGAATTAACTGATTTATATCTAGTTTTTTTATTTTTAGTCCGGCTTTACCTTTTTCAAAGATAGCCATTTGCAACACTTTTTCAACCTGAAAACTTAGTCTTTTACTTTCATCCTGTATGACTCCGGAAATATGTTGCATTGTTTTGGGTGTTTTGGCAACACTAGGGTCCTTGAGCATTTGTGATGCAAGAGATATTGTTGAAATAGGAGTCTTGAACTCGTGGGTCATATTGTTAATGAAGTCATTTTTAATTTCATCTAACCTTTTCTGCCTGAAAATGATCATAATAGTTATAATAGAAGTAAGTATCATAACCAATGTAAATGTAGCGGATGGAATGACCATGCCGATGGATTGCATCATAAAATTGGGACGCTCCGGAAAGTAAAGGTTTATATGATGCGCTACAGGGTGCAGATCATTAGGGAATAGATATCTTTGGTATACAGTTCCTGAACCATTGTGTTTATACCCTGTTGTAGACATGGCCATTTTTCCTTTTCCGTCAAATACAGCAAACTCAAATTGCAATGTAATGCCTTTGTCAGCCAGTTGATTCATCAATAAAACATCTACATTTTCCCTGTCAAGCCGTTCAGATATAGACCGTTTAGGGAATAATGCATTTAGAAGCATTTCACTTTTATCTTCAACTTTTGATTTAAGTTCATCCTGAATAGTCAGCAATGCACTTGTAAATGTTCCGAATTTACTGGCTCTGGTTGAAATGGGAGATCTATTATTCAAACTAAAAATCAGAGAATCCTGATTGTAGGTTAACATCGTTGTATTGATGAATTGATCTTGTAATTGAAATCGTAATGATATATCAATGCTTTCAGTATCAATATATGAGTTGTCCAGTTTGTCTTTATTATCAAAGTATTTAGGAACCCGCTGTAAGTTTTTGGGTAAATTTTTCGCTCCTTGCTTCTTAAGTTGAGAGGTTAACAATGATGCCTGTTCAACACTTTCAGCTCTTTCTAGCTGGGTTACGACCTGACTCATAGCCAGTTGTACTTGCTTATCAAACTCTTCCTCTTTACGATCGCTGGCGCTTTTCATCCAAATGGTCTGGACGTATATTATACCCGCTAAACTTGCTGCAATAATAATTGACAAGAGGTATATGAATTTTTTGCTCATGCTTTATAGTTATCAATAATTTAACATTCCTGGTAGAGCATGTTAAATTGAAAATTGTTAGATGATTCTAAATGCAATGTTTTTGTAATTAGGCAATAAAATAACTACAATTGTTTTAAACGTCAAAAGAATAATTGCGTTTTTAGATAGTTTAACTATTGGTCAGATTTAAATTTAAGCTTAATATGTGTTATTTGCGAAAATTGAAGTTTCCAAATGAAGTTAGTATCCATTTTTTAATCTAACGTTTACTTTTTTGTTGGAAACAAAGTGCTTAATGTAATGTTAAACTATTATTGTGTATTTATCAATAATCAAATTAGTGTGATTCGGAGTTCGTTTATACAAGTGCTTTTTCTATCCAACTGTGCCAACTGTATGAATTAGTAAAAGTGAAATCAGCACGATCAGGGAATTATTTTCTGATTGAAACATTCTGCAATGCTTCCATAGCTGCATTTTGTTGAGATTCTTTTTTTGAACTACCTTCTCCACGACCAAAAACAATATTATCAATTTCAACGGATGATACAAAAACTGGGGCATGGTCATATGTGCTAGGTATTTCATCTGTTATAAACTGAATATCGTGTTTGTTTTTTTGTCCCCATTCAATTAGCATCGACTTAAAATTAGTGTCGTGTTTGGTGATTTCGTTAAGATTAACGAATGGGATTAGTATTTTGTTTAAAATAAAATGTTGGCAAGCACTATATCCTTTGTCGACAAATATAGCTCCGATAAGAGCTTCTAAAGCGTCGCCCATTATATTGGTTTTTTCTAAGGCTATTTTTGATTGTGAGCTTATTAAGTCCTTTAGTCCGAGTTTTAGAGCAGTTTCGTTTAAAAAAGATCTATTCACAATTTTCGACCTGGTTTTTGTCAAAAAACCTTCATTAACATCAGGGTATTTCTCAAACAATTCCTGTGCTACTACGGCCCCAAGAATGGCATCTCCTAAAAATTCAAGGCGTTCATTATTTAGTGATTCTCCATCTTCTTTTTTAATTAAAGCCGATTTGTGAATTAACGATAATTCGTATATGTTTAATTTGCCAGGGTATATGCCGATTATCGATTTTATTAAAAAATAAAGCTTTCTCCTGCTTGGAGAAAGCTTTACTATTTGATATAATGTTTTTAACACAACCAATTAAATTGCTTTAAAGATAATTGAAGCATTATGACCTCCAAAACCAAATGTGTTTGATAATGCAGCTCTGACTTCACGTTTTTGAGCTTTATCGTATGTCATATTTAATTTCTGGTCAATTTCAGGATCATCTTCAAAGTGGTTGATAGTTGGTGGTATAATACCATTTTTAATAGCCAGAATACAAGCAATAGATTCAATTGCACCAGCAGCTCCTAACAGATGCCCTGTCATTGATTTTGTAGAGCTTATATTCAGGTTATAGGAATGATCTCCGAATACTTCTTTAATAGCTAAAGTTTCAGCAATGTCACCACGAGGAGTTGATGTACCATGTACATTTACATAGTCAATATCTTCTGGTTTCGTGTCATTGTCTTTTAAAGCCATTTTCATCACATTCTTAGCTCCCAGACCTTCAGGATGAGGAGCAGTCAGGTGATGTGCATCAGCCGTCATTCCAGCGCCAATTACTTCGCAGTAAATTTTTGCACCACGTGCTACAGCATGTTCATATTCTTCAAGAATTAATGATGCCCCGCCTTCTCCCATAACAAAGCCATCACGGCCTTTATCAAATGGACGAGAAGCAGTTGCATAATCATCATTTCTTGTTGATAATGCCTGCATTGAATTAAATCCTCCAATACCAGCTTCGCAAATAGCAGCTTCAGATCCACCAGTTACAAAAGCTTTTGCTTTACCTAATCTAATCAGGTTATAGGCATCACCAATTGCATTGGTAGAAGATGCACAAGCAGAAACTGTATTGTAGTTTGGTCCTCTGAAACCGTATTTCATTGAAATATGACCAGCTGCAATATCAGCGATCATTTTCGGTATAAAAAATGGATTGAAACGCGGGTTACCATCGTTTTTAGCCAATCCCATTATTTCTTCTGTAAATGTTTGAATTCCACCAATTCCGGCTCCCCAAATCACACCAACTTCATCATGGTCGATTTCTTCCAGGTTCATGCCGGAATCTTGAACAGCCTGCTCAGCTGCTATTAAAGCGAACTGAGCAAACATATCAAGTTTTCTTGCCTCTTTGCGATCAAAGTAATCGTTAGAGTTGTAATTTTTTACTTCACAAGCAAATTTTGTCTTGAAATTGGTGGTGTCAAATCGAGTAATGGGTGCAGCACCACTTACTCCATCAATAAGGTTTTTCCATACTTCATCAATGGATTTTCCTAGTGGAGTGATGGCTCCTAATCCCGTTACTACTACTCTTTTTAACTCCATAACTTCTTTTAAAGTATAATACTACTTTTCTTTACTTATTTAGCGTTTTCCTCTATATAAGAGACGGCATCACCAACTGTGCCAATGTTTTCGGCTTGATCATCAGGAATAGCAATATTGAATTCCTTCTCAAACTCCATGATCAACTCCACAGTGTCAAGAGAGTCAGCACCTAAATCATTAGTGAAGCTTGCTTCAGGTGTAACTTCAGTTTCGTCAACTCCTAGTTTATCTACGATGATTGCCTTTACTCTTGATGCAATGTCAGACATAGCTTTTAATTTTAAGTTAATAATTAAAATTTATTGATTTAAATAACTCTGCAAAGGAAAAAAAATCGGCATAATTATTCAAATATAATTTGAATAAAATCGTTTTTGATGCTTTTTTTTCTAATTTTGGGGTGCTTAAAACAGCTAATATAATAACTATAAATATCAGATAATGAGTAGAGTTGCAGTGTTTGCATCAGGGTCCGGATCTAATGCGGAAAATATTGTGAAATATTTTTCAAACAGGCTAAAGAGCGACGATTTTCACTTTTATACGAATAATAAAAACGCATTTGTGATCGAAAGAGCTCGTAAACTTAATGTAAATATTACTGTATTTTCGAACGATGAGTTTTATAATAGTGAGATAATGCTAAAGCAACTTAAAGATGAAGGGTGTGAATTAATTGTTTTAGCAGGTTTTTTGCTACTTGTTCCTGAATATCTGGTGAAAGAATTTAGTGGAAGAATTATTAATATACACCCTGCGTTATTGCCTAAGTATGGTGGCAAAGGGATGTATGGAAGCCGTATTCATGAAGCTGTTGTTGCCAATAAGGAAAAAGAGACAGGAATTACTATACATTATGTGGATGAAAGGTATGATGAAGGGAAAGTCATTTTTCAGGCTAAATGTGATGTTTTACCGGATGACTCAGCTGCGGATGTGGAGCAAAAAATTCATAAACTTGAATATGAATATTATCCGAAAGTTGTGGGTGAGCTATTAGGTTTGTAGTGATTTTACAGCATATACTTGTGTATGTTGTAAAATATATCTTGCCATTGTACTGTAACATACATTTCCTGACATAGATAGTTGAAAATACTTACAATGATATTTTTTTAACCACGTTCTTAGTGTTTAATATCTGGATCATTTTTAATAGGATTGATTTTTAATAAGATCAAGATTTTGGATAGCACTTTATCTTATATTATATTGCTTACATAATTTTATAATATGTCGACAATACTAGATGCTAACTATTTATTAGATAAATTGGGGATAGATCTTCCTTTGATAGGGGTGTATGATGCACCTCATGATGCCCCGTTTGACAAAATGATTGAACCTTTGTCACACCGTCGGACTTGTATTTTTGCTTATTTCAACGCCTGGATGCGTGGACAGACTTTGAAATTGACATCTACTAATTATGGATGTGGTGGTAGTGGATATTGGTTGTTCGGAAAAGAAAATCGTGACAGACAGGAGTTTGTGGAGTTTTTGGTTGGAGATGAAGGGTTAAAATGTTCTGAAAGTGCGATGGATAAATGGCTTGATGTTACACCTACTTATAAGTCGAAGCATAAATGTATTTATATCGGACCGTTAAAGAATTCAATGGTCAATTATCTTAAATCAGTCACTTTCTTTGTAAATTCAGATCAACTTAGCGCTTTGATTAACGGAGCTAATTATTTTAATGATGGAACAGGAGAAAATTCAGTTGAAGTTCCGTTTGGTTCCGGTTGTATGCAGGTATTATCTCTGGTGCCCGGAAATATGATTCCAAAAGCTATTATTGGTGCATCGGATTTAGCAATGAGAAAATATTTGCCTAAAGAAATTATGGCGTTTACGGTGAATACTTCAATGTTTGATAAACTTTGTACTCTTGATGAAAATAGTTTTTTGAATAAACCATTTCTTACTGATTTGGTAGATTTCAGAAAGTCCTCAAAGTAGGGGCTATGTATTGATTAGTTAAGCGGAAATAAATCAGATTAAATCAGGATTATTATATAGTGTTCGCCTATAAAGTCCAGCTACTGCGTTGGTTGCTCAGAATCCGAATTCTCATATACGCTGGTATACTGCGATTTGAATTTTTCACACGCCTTGTATTTAAACTTTATATTCCGGACACCCGACTTTATGGACTGACACTACATAATATTCTGAATCCAAAATTTTATCTCGAACTCAGGTTAATAGCTGTATAGGACCGATAGATTCTTATTGAGCTAAGTGATACAAACAAAAAGAGCTGACATTGCAATGTCAGCTCTTTTTGTTTGTATATTTATTGATGATCTACCACTGGAAGAATAATGTTATTAATATCCTTCAATAATGGTTTGTAAAAGTCCTTAAACCTTTTCATATCTTCCTTTTTAACCGGAGCTACAGGGGGAGCTTTTACTTTTAAAGGGTCAATGGCTTTTCCATTTTTAAAAACTCTAAAATCTAAATGGGGTCCTGTAGCAAGACCCGTAGCTCCTACATAACCAATAAGCTGACCTTGGGTTACCTTAGTACCTTTACTCATCCCTTTAGCAAAACCATTTAAATGCATGTATACAGTAGTGTACACACTATTATGCTTAATTTTCAGATAATTTCCACCACCTTTTGCCTGATAGCCTTTTGCAATAACTCTACCATCACCAATAGAAAATACATGGGTTCCTTTAGGGGCGGCATAATCTACACCATGATGCGGTCGTCTTATTTTTAATACCGGATGGTAGCGGCTATGTGAAAAACGACTACTTATTCTGGAAAATTTCAGTGGCGCTTTCAAAAATGCTTTTCTTAAACTTTTCCCTTTTTCATCAAAATAGTTGTAGGTTGCACTATCTTCCTGAAAGTGAAAAGCGTAATAATCATCTCCGCGATGATGAAATAAAGCGCCTTCAATTGAGCTAATACCAACAGATAAGGAATCTACGTAATCTTCTGTATACATAACCTTAAAGTAATCGCCTTTTTCAATTCCAAAGAAATCAACAGTCCAGGCATATATGTCAGATAATTCCAGTGCTAAAACCGGACTAGCCCCGTTGTCTGTCATCGCATTCCATAGAGAAGAAGTAATAGTGCCGGAAGCTGTTTTTTTAACCTTCCTAACTTCTTTTTGTCCCATAGTGATTTTCAATGAGTCATTCAGTTGATAAACCACGTAATTGATTTTGTCAATTTCATAAACAAAATATCGTGGTTTATGAAGGGTATCGTTATCGAGAAATACATAATAGGGATTCCCAACTTTTATTTTACGCACATCAAAAGTATCCTTGCTTTTTGAAGCAATCATATCTATTTGATTATAAGGGATGTTGTATCTGAGTAGAATTGAGGCTAAAAACTCATTTCTTTTAACGTTGTTATTTTCAATTACAAATGAATCCACAGGAAGACCGAACATCAGGTTCTGTGGTTTAGGAGTTTCAACAGTCAGCGTGTCTGTTCTGGCAATGTCAGTCTTTTTACGTGGTTTATTTTCACAGCTGTAATTAAGAAGAATTGCGAGGCAAATAAATACACTGCTGACAAGGGAATTTCTAATTTGTTTTTGCATGATAGAATTAATTATTTGTGGTATTGTTGTTGAACCCGCAATTTATTACATCGTATGAAAAAAGCAATAGTTTTTACTTCTAAATAACGAAAAAACAGAGTGAAATGCTTTGTTGGTGGTTTTTAGGGGGTAAGTACCTTCAACGCAATAGATATTCTAATGCATATTGTAGGTTTTATGGTGTGTTAGGTTTTAATTTTATCAAAACCCTGACCATAAACACCAGATACGGATCCCATTGTTACAAAGGCTTTAGGGTCTATGTCTTTTATTAATTTAAAAAGTATTGATGATGTTCGTTTGCGTGATATTACCATGAGTATTTTTCGATGTTCGCGGGTATAACCACCAACTCCATCAATTATAGTAACACCTTTATTTCCTATGGTTAAAATTTTGTCAGCAAGTTCTTCATGTTTTTCACTGATGATAAATAATTGTACCGTCTGCTTATTGCCAGTGATTACCATATCCACGCAATAGGTCATGATAGTCATTGTAATAAGACCATACATTATTTTTTCAATATCCTGAAAAACGATATATGAGGTTGAAATAATAACAATATCAAACATCAATAACAAGCGACCTAAACTGATGTTTTTATATTTATTGATCACCATCGCAATAATCTCTGTTCCTCCGGTACTGCCTCCGTTAATAAATAGTAGTCCCGTTCCTATACCTGCCAGTGATGCTCCTGTGAGCGTTGCCATAAAAATATCACTTACAACAGGTTCGGTGAAGTGTTGAGTTAGCACAGATAGAAGAGCGGAAAATACAACAATGCAATAAATTGTTTTTACACCATAAGATAAGCCTAGAAATTTTATAGCAAGAACAATCAGGAAAATATTTATTACCAGAGAGGTAATGCCCACATTCCATCCCCACAAAAAGTAAAAAGTACTGGATAATCCAGTTATACCCCCTCCAACGATATCTGAGGGAATTAAAAATCCTGCCCAACCAATGCCGGATATGCACACAGCAATGGTCAGAATGCAATAGGATTTAACTTCTTCTAATATTTTACCCATTTTCATTGTATTGTATCTTTAGTTATATAAAATAATCCTGTCGGATATCTGTAATTGAAGAGTATAATGCTGAATTAGTTACTTTTATTTTAGCGCAAGAAACAATGCGATTTATACTTTAATCTGATCAAACCCTTTTCCATAAACTCCGGAAACAGTACCCATAGTTACAAAAGCTTCAGGATCTATATCTTTTATTATTTGAAATAGAATGGTTGAAGTCCGCTTTTTTGAAATTATCATCAATACTTTTTTTGTTTCTCCTGTATATGCTCCAACACCATCAAGTATCGTACATCCTTTTTCTGTATTGTGAATGATACTTTCAGATATTTCTTTATATTTTTCACTAATAATAAAAAGCTGAACTGTTTGCTTGTTACCCGTAATAACTATATCAACTGCATAACCAAATATGGCCATAGTAATAAAACCGTACATTACTTTTTCGATATCCTGAAAAACAAAATATCCTGTAAAAATAATGAATACATCAAGTAATAAAAGAAGTCGGCCCAAACTGATATTTTTGTATTTATTGATGATCATCGCAATGATATCAGTACCACCAGTGCTTCCTCCGCTTATGAATATCAAACCGGCCCCTGTGCCGGCTAATGTAGAGCCAATAAGGGTTGCCATAAAAGTATCTTCGGTAAGAGGGTGTTGAAAATAGCGCGTTAATAGTGATAGTAATACCCCGAATACAGTAATGCCATAAATACTTTTAATGCCAAATGAAAATCCAAGTAGCTTTAGGGCAAGAATAATAAGGATGCTGTTAAATGCCAGAGAAACAATTCCGACATCCCATCCCCATAAATAATGAAACGTTGTGGCTAAACCTGTAATGCCACCCCCCACAATACCTGCAGGTATAATAAATGCTGACCATCCTAAAGTAGCCACACAAAGTGCAAATGTTAACAGTACATATGACTTTGATTCACGAATAATTTTGTTTCTGTCCATTACCGAAATTAAACACTAAACAATTGGAAAATAAAGCTTTGAATATTTTCGGCAAAGTAAAGAAAAGGGAATGAGATAAAAACGAAATGAAAGTCATGTTTTTGGAAAGTATTCATTGATTTTTATCAGTATGATTTATGCTTTCTTCAAGGCAGGATAAAAACAAAGGCTATCTCGGTTAGAGATAGCCTTTTATCTGAAGAATATATTTTTCTTTATCCAACTACTACATTGATTATTTTCTTAGGAACGATTATGATTTTTCTCACCGTTTTTCCTTCGATCCACTTTTGTGCACCCGGATGATTCTTAACAGCTTCTTCTATATCAGCATTGGCAGCATCAGCCGGCATTTCTAATTTAAAACGCATTTTCCCATTGAATGATACCGGATAACTAAATGTTGACTCCACTAAATGGGAGGCCTCAAATGCAGGCCATTCTGCATCGCAGATGGTTTCTGATTTACCCAATTGATTCCAGAGTTCTTCAGCTAAATGAGGCGCAAAAGGGGCTAATAGTGTTGTAAGCGGCTCAAGGATTTCTCTTTTGTTACACTTTAAGTCGTTTAGTTCGTTTACACAAATCATAAAGGCACTCACGCAAGTGTTAAATGAGAATCGCTCAATATCGTCAGTAATCTTTTTAATGGTTTTGTGAAGTACTTTTAATTCATCTTTCGTAGCTTTTTCATCTGATATGGCTAATTCACCATCCTGATTGAAGAATAAACGCCACGTTTTTCTCAGGAATTTATGCACTCCATCAATTCCATTTGTATCCCAGGGTTTACTTTGCTCTAATGGACCTAAAAACATTTCGTACAAACGAAGCGTGTCAGCTCCGTAATCTTCAATTATGTCGTCGGGATTTACTACGTTGAACATCGATTTTGACATCTTTTCAACCGCCCATCCGCAAATGTATTTGCCATCTTCTAATATAAACTCGGCATTTTTATATTCCGGATTCCAGTTTTTAAATTTCTCAATATCCAGAATGTCATTACTCACAATGTTTACATCAACATGAATAGCTGTAGTTTCGTATTCTTTTTTAAGATTTAGAGATACAAATTTATTAGTGCCGTTTATACGATATACGAAATTAGAACGACCCTGAATCATTCCCTGGTTAATTAGTTTTTTGTATGGTTCATCTTTAACCACATAACCCATATCATATAAAAACTTATTCCAGAAACGTGAATAGATCAGGTGTCCTGTAGCATGTTCGGTACCACCAATATATAAATCCACATCCTGCCAGTATTCGTTTGCTTCTTTACCAACAAGAGTCTGGTCGTTTCCCGGATCCATATAACGTAAGTAATATGCCGATGAACCGGCAAATCCGGGCATGGTATTTAATTCTAAAG
The DNA here is from genome assembly GCA_050296935.1 of Marinilabiliaceae bacterium. GTDB lineage: Bacteria > Bacteroidota > Bacteroidia > Bacteroidales > Marinilabiliaceae > Saccharicrinis. The sequence continues at coordinate 38,445 of JBNKRV010000299.1, forward strand.
GATAAGCATCTTTATAAACCCAGTTTTTAGCCCTACCTAACGGTGGTTCACCATCTTCAGTAGGTAAAAACTTATCTATTTCAGGAAGTTGCAATGGCAGGTCTTTTTTATCTACCATATACGGTAAATCGTCTTTATAATATACAGGGAAAGGTTCTCCCCAGTATCTTTGGCGACTAAAAATTGCATCCCGTAAACGGTAATTTACTTTTACATCACCAACTTTATTTTCACGTATATATATCTTTGTTCTGGCAATAGCTTCCGGAACTTTTAAACCATTTAGAAATCCGGAATTGATCATGGTTCCGGCTTTTGAGTCTTTTGAATCTTCCCAGGTTGACGGATCTGTTGCTTCCTCGCCTTCAGGTACAACCACCTGAAGAATGGGCAGGTTAAAGTGACGGGCAAAAGCAAAGTCTCTGGAATCGTGTCCGGGAACCGCCATGATAGCGCCAGTTCCGTATCCGGCTAAAACATAATCACCAACCCAGATTGGAATTTCTTCTCCGGAAAGCGGATTTATGGCATATGAACCTGTAAATACACCGGTTACTTTTTTAACCTCAGCCTGACGCTCACGCTCTGTTCTTTTCTTTGTTTCCAGTATGTAGTTGTCAACAGCTTCTTTTTGTTCGGGAGTTGTTAGCATAGGAGTAAGTTCACTTTCCGGTGCCAAAACCATAAAGGTAACCCCAAAAACGGTATCAGCCCTGGTGGTGAAAATATCCATCTCAATGTCAGAATCTTTTACCTTAAATTTCATTTCAGCACCTTCACTCTTTCCGATCCAGTTACGCTGAATTTCTTTTAGGGAGTCTGACCAATCTACATTATCTAATCCGGTTAATAATCTGTCGGAATAAGCAGATACCCTAAGTAACCACTGACGCATAACCTTTTGTTCAACCGGATGACCGCCTCTTACAGAAATACCTTCTTTAACTTCGTCGTTGGCAAGTACAGTACCTAAGGCAGGACACCAGTTTACCATTGTATCGGCAAGGTATGCCAATCGATAATTTAATAATATTTCTTGTTGTTCTTTTTCAGGTTTTGCTTTCCATTCATCAGCAGTAAACTCAAGATTTTCTGTGCAAGCCATATCTAATCCTTCAGTACCAACAGCATTGAAGGCATCCACTAAGTCAGATATTGGAAGTGCTTTTTTTGCCTGATTACAATAGTAGCTGTTGAACATTTGAATGAATGCCCATTGTGTCCAGTGGTAATAATTTGGTTCACAAGTTCTGATTTCTCTATCCCAATCGTAACAAAAACCAATTTTATCTAACTGTTCACGGTATCGATTCAGGTTTTTCTCTGTGGTGATGGCAGGATGTTGTCCCGTTTGAATGGCATATTGCTCAGCAGGTAAACCGTAAGCATCGTAACCCATAGGATGCAATACATTAAAGCCATTAGATCGTTTGTATCTACTATAAATATCAGAAGCAATATATCCTAGAGGATGCCCTACGTGTAGTCCTGCTCCGGAAGGATAGGGAAACATATCTAATACATAAAACTTAGGTCGGTTATGATCAATTTCTACTTTGTAAGTTTTATTATCTATCCACTGCTTCTGCCATTTTTCTTCAATGGCTTTAAAATTGTAATCCATATTTTAAAAAGTATCAAAATTCGAATAAGTAAACCTAAATAAAAGTGGGTTTAACTGTGAATCTGCGAAATTATAAAATCTTTTAGAATTTGTAAGTGATTTGATAAAGGAGTTTGGTAAAACTATGGATAGTTTGAGAATATCCAACATCTTATTTTTTAATTAGTACTTGCACAAAAACTCAAGTGGCAGATAAGAAAGCTTCATTTTTGAGGCTTTCGAAGCTCGAAAATGTGAGTTTATTTCTGTAAAAGATCATTTTGAGAGGAAGAGTAACAGCCTGACCCGATTATTTCGGGGAAAAAATGGAGTTTTCTTGCTGACACTACTTAAATATCGATACCGCATTTGTATATAGGGTGTTGATGGTGTTTATATGTTTTTCTGTGAATCAATATATCCAGCTATTTATAAAGAAGACAATTTATTATATTGTGAAAGGCTCAATAGGAGAGAGGCGGATCGTCAGTAAGTATTCTGTAAAGAACACCAATTGTAGTAATAATTCAAAAGTTTTTTTAAATTTGCCCGTCCTTAATGAAAAGAGCACCTTTTATTTTATAAAAATATTTTGTGCCCACCACAAATTGGCCCCTTAGTTCAATGGATAGAATACTGGATTCCGGTTCCAGCGATATGAGTTCGAATCTCGTAGGGGTCACCAAGTCAATTAGTTTTTGCAGGGGTATGATTTGTCTACCCCTGTTTTTATTTAAATATATAGAACGCAATCGCCTTTGGTTTTCCCGAATGGTGATCCGACCATGTTATTTTATTGTATCCATTTTCATTATACAAAATGAATTATGTTTGTTTTTACTAATTGTTTACTCTTCAATTTCTTTTGCAGAAAGCATGCTTTTATTGATTCGTGTTCCGTGAACAATTACTTGAGATATGTCATTAATAGTTTTCATGCAGCTTTTTAATTGTTGCTTTAAACCCTGCCTTTGGCAAAAACTGATCTGAAATGGTTAAAATTGAATGGATATTATTTCGTAAAAGATCCAGTTTAATTTCATCAGGATTAATTGCTGTTTGCAGTAAATGAAGTGCCATATCTGCCAGAAGTATGCGCTGTTTTTCTAACCATTTATCGTCCCCTTTACGTGCAGAATCATTAAGGTAACTTGCTTCAACTTGACTGTGAAGCCTCTTACTAATATTAAGTATCTCAAGTTTTGCTTCTTTTTTCATCCTTTTATTATTAACCTATGAGCCATTTAATCTTCAGTGTAATTAATGTTTTAACCTGAATTCGATATAAAATATGAGACACAGAAAGTTATGTTTATGTCAGATTTGTGCTGAAATTTTAGAAAAAATAGCGGGCTATTTTGAGAAAATTCCAGTGCAAAGATGGCGTGAACAGGACTTTTTCGAAGAATTTGACTGCTTTTATTCGCAAAGTTTATTGATTTTTATAGGAGCTCATGAGCTAAAAGGTTGGCATAAATTACACCAAATTCTTTTGAACATTCAGCTCAACGAAGTTAAACTGTGACCATATTTTATATTGAACTCAGGTTTTTAGTTTACGGTCATTTTCGTTGATTTGTAAATCATTGATACTGGCGTAGCGTTTTTTCATGAGTCCGTTTTTATCAAATTCCCAATTCTCGTTTCCGTAGGCCCTAAACCATTGTCCGTCTTTGTTTTGATATTCATATTCAAATCGAACTGCTATTCTGTTATCAGAAAAAGCCCAAAGCTCTTTTTTTAGTTTATAGTTGAGTTCATTCCTCCACTTTTTTGCTAAAAATTCAACAACAGCTTGTCGTCCATTGATAAACTGATTTCTATTTCTCCATTCTGTGTCCATAGTTTATGCAAGGGATACTTTTTCTGGATTTCTACTGTTCCAGGCATCTTCTGCCATTTGCACTTTTTGTAAAGCCGTTTCCTTTGTAAAAGGTGGTATTGGATATTTCTTCTCCATTGTTTTTTTATATGTTTGTTTTTTTGATTGATGATGCTGAATTTTCTTCAATAAAATTGATGATTATTTGAGCAAACTACTTGTTCAAGAAGTATTATAATTTGTTCAATAAATAGTTGAAAAAATAAGCAAACCTTTGATTTAAGGTTTGCTTATTTAACTTACAAACGGGTGTCTTTTTACTTCTTAGTTTGCAATAACGGAGCTGCTTCATAATTCAATAAGAAAATCAAAGGAACAGCATATACCATATGACGTAATAA
>JBNKRV010000300.1:0-15452 GCA_050296935.1 Marinilabiliaceae bacterium
ATTCATAGCTTTTCAGTAAATAATCGATTTACGGCTCTAAATTTTATCACCATAGCTCGCTATGTCTCAAAAATTTATATTGTAAATCAATCATTTACTGAATTTTGAGCTCGCTAATTTTAATCGAACTCAGGTTAGTAAGTTTTAGTATTTATAAGAGCGCAGATTCTATTGTGGAGTCTGCGCTTTTTTTGTTTTAACATTAATCCCTTTTCTATAGTAGAAAGTCCATAATACCCATATCCCAAAGATATTAAGGTTGTAATTTTAGTCTATTAAATTATACTGCGTTACTAAATATCGTTGCAACTAGGGCTATGACTCAATCTATTTCATGATTAATGCTTATTTCGGCATAGCTCATCCAAGCTATACTCTACTTTTGTTTCCGAAATAATTGTACTTTCAATGTTCATGATATTTTTTTAATAATCAGAGATAAACAGGCTTTAATTACAACTTAGATTTATTCATATAATAATAAGCTAACGGAATAAAAAATAAACTCACAAATGTTCCTATAGTCATCCCACCTATAATAGCCCAGGCGAGAGGCTCTTGAAGGCGAGATCCCATGTCATCCCCCCATAAAAATGGAATCATGGCCAGAATAGTTGTGGCACTGGTCATGATAATGGGTTTTAGTCGCTTTCGCCCAGCCATATGAATAGCATCAACCACTTTATGACCTTCTCGAACCAACCTATTAATAGTATCAATCTTCAGGATTGAATCGTTAATAATAATACCTGTCATCACCACCAAACCAATCATACTCATAATATTTAAACTATTCCCTGTTATCCATAACAACAGTAAAGCCCCTGCTATATCAATCGGAATTTCAATAAAAACAATAAAAGGTTGTAATATCGATTCAAATTGAGAAGCTAGAATAAAATAAAGTAACAATAGCGCAACTACCATTACAATCATCAGCTCTTTAAAGAGGGTGCGATTAGAAAAAAGTTGCCCGGTATATTTCACATGTAAATCTGGTTCCTGCTTAATTATTTGATTTATATCACTCATAACCTCATCCATTTGACTATCTTCAATATCATACCCAAGAGTTACAAAAGCATCATTTTTTCCACCTTTCACTAATTTATATCCTGCAATTCGACGGATATTAACTAATTCACTAACCGGTATACTTCCTTTTTTTGTACTATTTACCCTTACACTTTGTACGATGCGATATATGCTTTCACGATTTCCGGTTAATATCACAGGAACACTATATTGCCCCTGTTGCAATTTAAATATTTGTAATCGGTTTAATGATTTTCGAAGAATATCTGACAGATAAGACACAGAGATATCATACAATTTAATTCTATCAAACCGGGGTACAATCTCATAATATTCCTGCAAGGGCACTTTTTGTGATGTTCTCAATCCTGTTTCACTAGCAATGGTTCTATTGATTTTCTGCAACTGTTCTGGTGATGGTAAAGCATCTTTGCCCGAGCTCCACATTCTCACTTCCAATGGTGCTTCATTGCTTCCAAAGAGTTTTTCAAAGATAGATTCAGGAGGTACAAATTTATAAATGGCTTCCGGATGGTAGGTATCCATCCAATTGGTTAAAACATCTTGAACAAAAATCCGTTGAGCCGATGACGATGTTTGAAAATATACAGATACTTCGGATGCTGATAATTGATTACCTCCATCTAAAACAAAAGATTGCTCACCTACCTGACAGGCCACCTGAAGTGTCAACGAATCCACCAATTGTAAGAATGACTCTACACGATGATGATTTTCATCCATACTGATATTTCTGTTCCAGTCAACAGACAGAATAGCATCTACTTGTTCCAGAGCAGGAAAACGTTCTTTACGCATATTGGAAAATGCTATAAAACCTACAACTAATAGCAATGAAGTGCCAATTAGAAAAATAAGCCTGTTTTTAAATATTCGGTCGTATACTCTTTCATAGCTACTTTCAATCCCGGAATAAATCTGAAGCTTTGATAACCATTTGTTGGGATTCTTTTTTCTTTGTTGTTTTTTCCTATTATAAAAAAGATGGAATAAAACAGGTATCAGGGTAATAGATACAATTAGTGATGCCCCTAATCCAATGGAGATTGCAATGGCCTGATCATAAAAAAGAGCTCCGGAAATACCACTCAAAAAGATCAGTGGTACAAATACGGCACAGGTGGTAAGCACTGAACTAATGAGCGGGCGAATTACTTCATTGGTACCTGTAAGACAGGCTTTGAAAATATCTTTTTTCCCTTGAGAGTAATATTGATTAATGTTATCGATGACAATAATGGAATTATCAATCATCATACCCACTCCTAAAATAAGCCCTGAGAGAGAGATGATATTGATGGATACATCAAACAGGTAAAAGAATAATAAGCTTACTAATAAACTAACCGGGATAGAAATGCCGATAAGCAATGGCGATTTTAGATCTTTGAGAAAAAACAACATGATAAAAAATGCCAATATCGCACCAATGATAAGACTACTCTGTAAATTGGAAATAGAATAATCCAGTAATTCAGTCTGGTTACGAGATAATTCAAATCTTAACCGCGGATAATCTTCTTTTAGATTCTGCATCATTGTAGCTGTTGCCTCACGTAAGTCTTCCATACGCGCATCAGACTTTTTAATCACCGCCATAATTACGGATTGACCCGATTTATCAATAAAAATACCTTTACCCGGTTGCGGTGCCACATCAATAACAGCCAGTTCTCTCAATTTAAAGATTCGAGTTCCGGATTTTATCGTTAATTCTTCAATATCTCTTCTGTTTTTTAATAAGGTTGCATACTTCACATTGAATTCGTACATACCATTTCGCACCTTTATATTACCCAAAGAGAAGTCATTTTCCTGTAAGGTTTTTTGAATGGTTTGGTAATCAATGCCCAATGTATGGAGTTTATCCAAATCAACGTGCAAGCCTATTTCTGGATATTCCAATCCGCTAATATCTACCATTGCCACCTCTGGCATTTGCTCAATACGTTTTTTAATCACCTGCTCACTAAACTCACTTAGCTCCATAAAGCGCTGTTCCTTTTCATATACTGAAGTATCTTTTAAAGATACAGCCATATAAAAAACAGGAATATCAGATGCTGAGGCTTTAATGATTCTTGGACGTTCAAACTCCTTGGGCATGGACGACATCAATGCATCCATTTTCTCATTTACCTCTACAAAAGCATAGTTAATATCAGTGCCATATTTAAAGGTTAATCGCACCATTCCATGACCATTTGTTGAAGTACTTTCGATATCATTCAGATGACCTACCTGCAGTAATTGTCTTCTGATAGGCTTGACAAAATAACTTTCTACTTCCTGAACTGATTTTTCCGACGCTGATATTTGCAGGGTGATTTCGGGTATAGCAATATCAGGCAACAAAGAAACAGGGATCAGGTTTGATGATACAATACCCAGCACTATGACCGCAATAAAAGTCATGATAACAGCTATGGGGCGTTTCAATAAAAAATGAACCATTAGGAGAGTTTTAATTTAATTATTCTACAATAATGGATTGATCATCAAAGGACAAATCCGTATTTTTCTCAAAATCGAATAAACATATTTTTCGCAGGGAATAGAGCCGTATCCAAAAGTTACGTAAAGTGTTCATATACTTATTCTGGGCACTTTGCATATCTGTGTATGAAGTATTAAGGTCTACAATATTTGCTTTACCCAATATAAACTGCTGCTGAACTGCTTCGTAAGCCACCCTTGAAATACTATCTGCCAAAGCTGAAGCTTCTACCTGTTTACCCTGAATATTAAAATCTTGTACCATTTTCAGCACTTCAATCTCCAGTGCATCTTTTTGTTTCCGGTTACTTTCTTCAACCAGTTGTTTATTAAGCTTGGCCTGTCGTATATTTCTCCTGTTTTCACCCCAATCAATAATGGGCATAGAAAGTGTAAAAGACACACCTTGCCGATCTCTTAGGTTGTTATATGCTTCTGTAAAACTTTCCTGATTCTGGTTTAAACCCACGTTGGCCTTGAAGCTGGCTCTTAATCGTTGGGCATTGGCATCTTTTATGGCTTTTTTCGATAAAATCAATTTCTGCTCTAGCGCTAACATATCCGGATTATTTTCATAAGCTTTGTCAATGGCTTGTGCTGCAGAGATCGATAAGTGTGGTATTTCATTAGAATAAGAACAAATCAGTTTTGATTCCCGCGGCAATTCCAGGAAATTATTCATTTCAATTAATGCCTCTTGTCGTTTCAATTGTTGCGACTCTAAATAAATGTTAGCATTAACTTTATTAAGTTCAAGCCTTAAATATTCTGCACGTGTGATGGCTCCTATCTTTAATTTTCTAATACCAAAAAGGTAAAGTGTGTCGGCATTATTTTTATTCAGGGTGGCGATTTTTAAGTTTAATTCCGCATCCAGCAAATTATAATAAAGCTGAATGGTTTTAATAGTAGTAGTCTCTGAATCCTCAATAAATTGTTTTGTTGCTTCTTCAAATTGCAATGGCTCCAGCTTTGAACGCCATTTGTACTGATTTACAGCATTAAAATCCTGAGAGTAATAAATAGAAATGGGATTTGAGATGTAGTTTTGTACATTTTCTGCATTCTCATAATAGGTCATAGAACGCCTTAATGACGAGCTCACGTATAAATTACCTCCTGTTAAACCTACAGGCTTGCTTAAAGATATATCCCCTACAGATGTTAGCCATTGAACCTCATAAGGTTTGTATCTTCCTTCTTCTGAATCCCATAATTCAGAAATAGAACGATCATAATTTCCGGGGGTTAAGGAGATGTTCAATCGGGGATACAACATCTTTTTATAAGATTCAAAGCTGAGTGTTTTATCCAGATAGGCATTTTTCGAGCGAAAAGCCTCAAAAGATTGTTTTCGGGCCAGTTCGATGGCTTTTTCCAGGGTAAGCTCCAGTTGCTGGGCATCAATTGAATGAGCTACTAAAAATAATATCGTTACAATGGAAAAAAGAGCTTTTTTTGTACTAATGATCATTTGAGTATATTATCCGGTTTGATTTTATTTTTGCTTAATCACTTGAACGGGAGACAAATGAGCCAAGTTAAAATTACCTTCAATCACTACTTGTTCTCCCTCTCCTACCCCTCCTTTAATGATTGAATAAGAAGAGTTGGTTTCACCTACATCCACATATCGCCAATAGGCGGTATCGTTATGAGCTACAAACACCACGTTTCGTTCCTGACGCAATATTACTGCTTCTTTGGGAACGCATAAATTCTCACCTAATTCTTTTTTTACCATCACTTTTACATTCATACCATCTACCAACTTTCCTGTATTATAAACCAATGCTTTCACATTCACCATTCCGTTTTCTTCTACTTTAGGATTGATCTCTGAAAGCTTACCAATAAGGGTATCACCAGAAAAGGCAAAAGGAATGACCTCAACCCGCATTCCTGTTTGCAATTGTGAAATCTCACTTTCAAGCATAGGAAAAGAGACCTCGAAAGCTTTATTATCTATTAATGTACAGCAGAATTTATAATGAGAAGTCTCGTTGTTGGGCTTTGCCTCCAGATCTGCTACAATACCATTAAACGGGGCAATTACTTTGGTTTCTCTTAAGCGATAAGCCGCTAAATACTGATCGTTAATTGCATCCTGGTAGCCGGAACGTATCAGTGCCATTTTCATGATATTCTCAGGAACATCCGCTGAATCTTTTAAAGTATATCCCTGATTGATCAGCGACTCTTCAAATGATAGTTTACAACGATCTACATTACGGCAAGCTTTCTCAAAACTGAAACGTTGCGTAACATCTTCAACCTGTGCGATCACATCTCCTCTATTTACAAATTGACCATTCGAAACATTTACTTTAACAATATTTCCTTGTTCACCAAATGGCAATTGAGCCCGTTGATTGGATTTTAAAGTTCCATTATTCTCAAACTCTTTATAAAATGCCTTCCTTTTAGCCAAAGAAGTGACCACCACATTCACTTCATCGGAAAAGGAGCGCTTTCCGGTTTTAAATTTCGATTCCTGTTTTGATTGACAGGCTATTAAAAGCATCAAGCCGCTTATGAATATGTAAATTGATTTCATGAATATATTAGTTAATTTATAGATTTGTTTGTTCACCGATTTACTTTTCACTTCATTCTCTCTTTTTTCATATATTATTTCTGCGTTGCTACCCTCGATACCTCCGGGTATTCTTGCCATAATATACTTTTCCTCACCATCGCTCCCCCAACCCCTAAAGGGGCGAGCCATAGCACATGTTTCATATCACTAAAACATCCTCTCTTTAGAGGAGCTTGTGCGCTGATCCCTTTAGAGAAGCAAAGAGTGTGCGTCAGTTATGTTTTATATCACAAACTTTCTACCAATTCAGATTGGTTCTGTTTCGTGTATTTTTTGTTTCTTTTTATTATTTTCTTAGTTATAGATTTCAATCTGTTATTTCTCATTCTTTTATTTTTCTTTCGTACACCTTTTACAAACAATGGTAATATGATTACTATTGCCAGTATGGAAAAAATCAATCCTCCAATAGTTCCTGAAGCCAGACTAAACCAAAAAGCTTCTTTTTTGCCTCCAGACAAAAAGGGAACCAATCCCAATACCGTTGATAAAAGTGTTAGAATTACAGGCGTTATTTTGTTATTAAATGCTTTTAGATAGGCCCTTGTTCCCGACAAGTTTGGGAATCTCCGACGAGTACTGTTGAGTTCATTTAAAATGTATAGCGCTGAGTTTACGGTTAATCCACTTAATAACAATAATGAGGCATACCCTCCTTGGTCGAAACCTAAATCAAACCAGTAAAAAGTGAGAAATACCCCAATAAATGAAAGTGGTATCATCATGAGTACTGCCAAGGGTTGTAATAGAGATTCAAAAACAATTGCACAAATAAAAAAGATAATCACAGCCACTAATAAGATGATCCATATCTGTGTGTTGTCATCTTTCAGATCATTCCAAAAACCTCCCTGATAATATTGTTGTTTAATACGGTAACCAACTGGTAACTCCTGATGAATGCGTTTTTCTACCGCTCCAATGATATACTCCTTTTGTCCTTGACTACCTATGAAATTATACTCCACCACCATGGTGTATTCCATATTTTCCTTGTTAATCAGGTCTTGCTCTCTTTCTTTATAAAAACAGCCCCACTCCGTCATTCGAGTGGTTCTATTTTTTCCAATTTTAAGTGGTCGATTATTGATTTCCCATAAATCCGGTACGCTTGACACATCCGGAATTAAAAAGATATCCTTTCTGCTAATATGATCCGTAACAGACATTAACCAATCTTCCTCTTTAGATAAATTACTCAAACCATATAGTGCCCAGCCCTGAGAAATATTGGTTCGTTGCATTTTATCTTTATCCATATCCAAATAGTATTCCCGATGGATATTACCCCCGGAAGAAGACCGTCCGTTAATAAAAATAGAATTGGCTTCCACCCGGGGTATTTCCTCCAGTAAGGCTCTTACCTTTTTAGCATATTTTTTCAGGGCTTCCAGGTTATAACCATAAAGTTGTATCCGGCTGTTACGATATGCTTCATTTAATGAATTATCAAAACCTCTACCCACACCAGACACCTGCCAATCAGCACTTCCCAGTTCCGTAACCTTTCCTTCCAATTGTGATTTCAGGGTAAAGGGGAATCCATCAAATTCAAATTCCGGCTTGAATAAAATAGATATACGGGACGATGAAGGACTATATATTCGGGTTTCGAACTGTTCTATTTCATCGTATTGTGCCAGAAAATTCTCCAATTTATCAAATACCAGGTTCGTTTGTTCCAACGTACTGCCATCGTTCATAGTGGCAGACACGTTAATGGAAGTACGACGGTTACTGCTTGATAGTGCATTGTGTGCTACTTTATCAGTAAACAACCTTAGTGTACCTCCAAGTGCTACATCAACTACAGGTTTAATGTTTTCAGTGTACATCTGCGAACCAATGGTGTTATTGTACCATTTCGTATACCATTCTTCTCCTTTTAGGTAGGATGGTAATTGATTGACCGGTAAACCAAAACCTAATACAGCTAACAGAAAAAAGGCCCATCGGAATCGAACCATAAAATGAATTGATGAACCATAAATTTTTGTCAGGTACACCTTCCGCTTGTTTCGTTTATTAGCTTTTATACTGCTCCTCTTATGCAATGGCATTTTTGTAAGTAAGGCCGGGATAAGAAAGAGGGAGACTAATAATGAAACACCCAGATTAATAATAATCACCCAGGCAAAATCCAGCAGTCGTAATTGTAAATTCTCATCCAGAAAAAAAACTGCAACTAAAGCTCCCATTGTTGTCAGTGTGGCGGCCAACAGCGCTCGAAAAATATTCAAATCATGACCATTACGTAGATGATCAGCCATGACTATGGTATTATCAATTAAAATACCCAACGAAATAGTAATACCTGCCAGGGAGTACATGTGTATTTGAATATTAAACCAATAATAGAGAATAAAAGCTATCAAAATGTTTGACAAAATACTGAAAGTGATCACCAACAGGTAACGGCCACTCCGGCTTACCAACACTACAAACAATAATAAAATTACCAACGACGATAAAATGCGCAATATAATTTTATGAAGTTCATCTTTCAACTGTACAGAACTATCATAACTGATATTTAAACTGTAACCATCAGGTAGTTTTGAACGTAACTCATTTACTTTACTTTTTACTTGCTCTGCAGCTACTATCTGGTTGGCATGAGGTACTGATTGAACTACAATATTAATGGTATTTAACCCATTAATGCGATAGAAACTTCGCGGATCACTTTCGCGCTCCTGCATGGTAATTAAATCCGATAGCTTAAAGAGTCTGTTTTGATGCTTGATAATAATATCATCCGGGTCAAAAGAATCTGCATCCCAACCTGAAAGCACCACCGGAACATAAGTCTGAGTGCCAGTAAATGACTCCTCAAATACACTCCCTAAATCCCTATGTTTATAATAATCATAAATTTGAGCTTGTATATCCCTTACCGATAAACCTATATTTTCAAGTTTCTCTTGATTATAGATCAGATCAATTCGACGAGGATTGGCCCCATAAACGTGTACTGCATGAATGTTAGGTATTTCAGAAATTACAGGAACAATATAATCGGACGCGTAATCCCCTATGCTACTATTATTACCTGGGCCGTTAAAGGTAAAAGTAAGTAGAGTTTCCGTTTTTTCATCCTCATCATCGGGCCGGTTTACCCGTATTTGGGGATAACTGACATTGGAGGGAAGAGAAGGATAAACCTGACGTATCAATGCAGCCACCTCAAAACGAACAGCATCCATATCCGTGCTTTTATCCATCTCCATATTTATCCATCCACTCCCTGCAGAAGTACGAGAGCTTAGATTCTTTAGTCCTGTAACTCTGGATAAAAGACCCTCTAATTTTGAGGTCACTTCTCCATCCACCACAACCGCATTGGCACCATGCATATTATAGCTAACTGATACACTTGGCTTGCTTCTACCCGGATATAAGCGCAAATTAAGCAAAGGCATAACAGCTAAACCTATTATAGATAGTACTATAAAGGTGGTGATGATAGTGAAGGATGAAACGTGCTTTTTAATTAACATTAGTTTTCCATGCTAAAAGATTATTTGCTCTTATAGATAAATCAATTCCATTTACCTCTTTAATGGAAGGGAATTATTTGATTACTATAATTATTTTAAATTAAAAAAATAGCCATTTATAAACTTAAGATAATTATCCCTTCTAACTGGAAAGTGTTTATCCGTTAAATAAAAATTACACTTTGCGTCATTATATGCAACAAAATAAAGAGGTAAATTACTTATCAAAGTATCGTTTTGATTTTTTCATTTATGAGAAATGATCTACAATTTAATTTATATTGCTGCTTTAATATTTTTTGAAATCGATTATTTTTAACCGTTGTTAATAAAATTAATTTCTCATCGAAATGCATCTTTTTTAGTTTTTGCAATTCAAACTCAATACAAGTTTCGCACATATTCTCATGGAAATATAATATCAACGAGGTATCTTGTTTAAATATATCAGTTAAAACAACAACCTGTTTTTCCTCATCAATAATATCAGCATGTTCTAAATATTCAAGGATTTTATTTTCAATAAAGTAGGTCTCAATCTCATAAATATTACGTTTACAATTATCTGCTTCATATTGAACAACTTTTCCTTCCTTAATCTTTAAAACATTTTTCATGTGATTTGTGAACCAACTGTACAGCACTACTACAACAACTAAGATAAAAGCCAATAATACTGCAGAAGTTATGTTTTTCATATTCTTAATCAATCTAATTATCATTTTAATCGCGCAATTAATAAAATTGGATTTGAATTTATTGAAACATTTTCATAAGTTGTCATTAATCCTGGATAAGTAGCCAACAACTTTTCCCAATCTTTATCTTCCATTTTTGATCTGATCTTTTTCATACAATCAATAAATTGAGAAGCTTCCCATTGAAAAATAATCCTATCATCTCCAATGGTTCCTCGCGGATTCAGTCCTTGAAATCCTATCGAAATCACAGATTTATCCACTCCCTGAAACAACGTCATATACTTGTAAGCAACTACCTCCACCCCATCACTTATTACAGCCATTGATCCTGGATTTTTGGGAACAGTATTATTAAAGAACATAACATCATTCTTCAATTTATAAAAACTAGTTAACCAATAACACTCTCTATTCTCAGAATCCATTAAAAAATCCTTCACATCTCTGTAATTTCCATCCAGCCGCTTGTCAGTAAAAGTTTTCTCATTCAATTTTAAATTATGATACAATTCTTTTTTAAAGGATTTTAAAGAGACAGAATATAATTGATAACCAGGGAAAGAATGATAGTATAACGTATTATCAACAATAAATAGATTCGAGATACTTTGCACACTAATATATTTTCCCCTTTCTGCATTTCCCTTAAGATCTGAATATAACAATTTATTACCCTCTGTTGATATTGAATATATATTTACCTTATCTCCTGACTTAATATTAAAGTGTTCACTGACACCTCCTTTAACTTCATTGGTACTACATGTGAATTTGTTTTTATACATTAGAAATGAATCAAAGAACCCTACGTTACTAATCGAGTGTAAAAAATTCAAATCAAAATCATAACAATTAACTCGTACTTGTCCCCGATCATATATATATATGACACTATCAAATGCTACAAGAGATGAAAATACACATTGACCAGGTCCTTTACCAGTTAATGTAACACATTTAATCAATTTTCCACTTTGATCATAGGTAGCAATGCGGTTATCAGTTGAGGCAGAAAAAACTATAAACTTCCCTTCTTTATAGGCAACCTTTGAACAATGTCGAATTAAATTATTCGAAGTTGTTTCCAAAGGAACAAATTCAATATTTTTAAAAAAACTACTCGCACTGCCAATTTTATCACTAAAATTTATTTCCAACAAATTATCTTTAGTGTTATTTTCAAAATTATTACACCCGACCAATGCAATTAAATAACAACTTATAACATTCCTTATTAATCTTCTCATTATTTTTTGTAACCTTAATTTAAAAGAACAAACTCCACCTCAAAAAACTGATGAGGTGGATAATAATATTTTAATATTTTGCATTCTACTGTAAAAAATCATTTATTAACAATACGGCTCCATATAAAGACAACATTGTGCACTTACAGAGCATGATTCAGATGGATAATAGACACATATATAACAACCTCCATTCATGCTATATTGCATATCATATCCTGAAATTGTTTGACCTGTATAATCTTCTCCATGCGCAGTAGCAAATTTTGAAAGTATATCAAGACTTAAATTATCATTTGAAGTAATATCACCAAGAGCAGTTACAATTGAGAAAATACCAATAATAGCAATCGCAAAAATTTAATTATATTCTTTTTCATTTATAAAAATTTATTTGTTAATTATTTTGTTTGCTGATATATCATTTCACAGCATAATTCTATAGTTTTTTATTATTACATTATCTTTATCACATAACCTCCTTTCTCTTTTAGAAGGGTGTTGGAACAGGAAGCATTATTGTTTTTAGCGAAACGGCTTCCTGTTCTCTTTTTTGCCCAAATTATTACTTGTTATATTTTATCACTTACCCAGAGAGCAAAGTCACTTGTTCGTTATTTATAATTTCTCCATTTATTTGTATGCGTTTACTTTCTTCCTCAATGGTTTTTATAAACCTGACGTATCAATGCAGCCACCTCAAAACGAACAGCATCCATATCAGTGTTTTTATCCATCTCCATATTTATCCATCCACTCCCTGCAGAAGTACGAGAGCTTAGATTCTTTAATCCTGTAACTCTGGATAAAAGGCCCTCTAATTTTGAGGTCACTTCTCCATCCTCCACTACCGCATTGGCACCATGCATATTATAGCTAACAGATACACTTGGCTTGCTTCTACCCGGATATAAGCGCAAGTTAAGCAAGGGCATAGCAGCAAAACCAATTATAGATAGTACTATAAAGGTAGTGATGATGGTGAATGGTGAAGTGGTGTTATTAGTTTTCACAAATTACTTTTTTTGATTTCAGGAAACAACAATTATCAGAACTATGAATTAATATATTTCTTCAAATCAATGCAATATCAAACATAATACCAATACTGAACCACTATTATTTATTACGATGATCTAAAATCTAGTTTTCGATTGTACTAAATAATATAGGTCTAACCACTTCGTCTAAGTATTGATTTGTTAGTTTAGGAAATGATTTATCTGGTATAAATGTATTATTAGCAACATAATCTTTACCAATAATAAACATGTAGGGGACTTTTAAATGCTCAACTGGTAGGGTAATTTCATTTTCTTCTAGGTTTAATACATCATAACTAATCTGATGTAATCTATAGAACAAAGTTAATTCTCTTGGATTAGTGTAGGAAGTTAAAATTACTATTCTTTTTGATAATTTATTATTTTCAATGAATTTCACAACCATTTTTAATGTACTGTCAACACACATTGAACAAGATAATGGAGAAAGCCTAACTGCCAAAATGCTATTTTTACTTAACTTTTCATTGATTACACTTTTTATAGAATCTGATAATAAGGATTTTTGAAGCCCAATATGATGTCCAGATGATCTCATTTGTTCAAACATTAATGTACTAAGATATCTAATATCATTATTAGATTTTTCAGTAATTATACTAATTCGATCCCTAGTGACATATCGATCTGCAACACTAAATAAAACAAAGCCTAATAATAAGAAGGACAAATATGTTATATATCTTATAATCTTCGCGTACATTATAATTATTTAAATTTGTAAAAAGTAAGAATAGGATTATCTGATATCTTCGTTTTTTCCTTAATAATTCTCAATGAATTGTTGTTTTTAATGTCTAACATGAGTAATCGTCCTGGATCAAAAGAAGAAATTATACATTCGTCATAAACACCTATTGGATTAAAACAATATACGCCTTTATTAAAATCTTGTGATGTCAAATTACCATAAACTACACTATTATTAGCCTGATAATAAATGCAATCAATTGGTCTATCTTTGTATTTTATTTGAAAATACAATTTATTCTTAAATTCATAAAATTTACCTAAAAACATTGCATAATTTTTATCTACCCCTTTATACTTTTCTTTGAATTCTCTAAAATCAATATTTCTATCAAATCCCTCTGGGAGTGACTTATTTCCGAAATCAATAACATACTTAGGCGTAATTACTTTTTTCTGAACTCTATAGATAGTGTCACCCAAAGAATTGTGATATAAGACATTGTTATTGGAAGAATAGAAATCAGTGTTATCCCTGTACCTTAATCCCAAAACATCTTCATTATAAGGATGTAAATTAGAAATTAACTCTCCATGCGAACTAATTTGGGTAAGGAAGTGGCAATAAACACCTAACTTATTTCCTTTGTTCTGAGCCTTTCTATTATTACAAATAATAGTATTACTATCCAGAACACAAATCTCTCTTGTAATAAATGGGATTTTAATATCTTTATAGAAACTACCATTTCTGTTGAAGTACGTTATTCTTTTTAGCCTATCATCAAAAACCAGTATTTTCTTACCCTGTTTATCAATACTAAAGTTCATTGGCTTTATATATTCACCTGGACCTTTTCCTATTTTTCCAAATTTTCGTAAAAACCTGCCTTCTAAATCAAATTCAAGTAAGCTCATAGCGTTAGAACAATCTAATATGAAGATACTATTGTCAAATATTTCAATTTGATCTATTTCTCCAAATAGACAATCCTCACTTGTCTCAAGTTTAATGTACCAGGCCGAATCAATCCTTTCCGACAACTTTAATTTATCATTTAATTCATCATTTAACTTAACATCTTCAAGATTTATTTTTTGTAAAATTGTACTTGTCGAAATATTATTATTGTCTTTATTATTATAGTTATTATTGTCTTTATTATTAATACAGCTTATCGCTAATATAATGAACAAAATTGCATATTTAATTTTCATCACGTGTATTATTATATTAATATTACTTCAGGACATTTCTAACTAAGTAAAAAATCCCTCCAAATAAAATTCATTGTATTGGTTAAGGAAGATCCTTTATACTAGGATCTTCCAAAAGTTGTTTTCACGGTCAACTATCTCAGCCTGTCAAAGAATATTCTATTTGTGCGTATCACCTGCATCACATATACAATCCATCGTGATACCATCTGTCTCCTAAGGCCAAGACATAAAATAATCCGTAAATGTACAGCCTATCTAATCTTAGAACGGACCACAGGAAATTGTACTACATCTACCTGCTCCAGATGGACAATCCGTCTTGGTTCCATCTGCCTTCCAAGGCCAAGGCAACATATAATCTGTGTATGTGCAATCTTTATCATCTTCGACTTCTCCATTTTCATTTATTTCTGCATTTGCATTATTTACAAGGAGTAATGAATTCAGATTAAATTTTGAACCTGATTTTGAATCTAATATTGTTGTAAATGAGATTGTAACAATAAAGATAAGTGCTATAATTTTTATTATATTTTTCATAATGTACTTATTAGTTAATACTCGAATTTTATAAATCCTGAATATCCAACCTGTTCTATCCTTTCACAGGCAGAGCTATTGTAAGCTCTAATTATTTATTATCCTATCTTTGTCATAATACCTCCTTTCTCTTTTAGAAGGGTGTTGGAACAGGAAGCATTATTGTTTTTAGCGAAACGGCTTCCTGTTCTCTTTTACCCAATTGAATATTCGTTATATTTGTTGTTTACTCCTGGAGTAAATTCGCTTGTTCGTTAATTGTAACTTCTCCTTTTATTTGTATGCGTTTACTTTCTTCCTCAATGGTTTTTATAAACCTGACGTATCAATGCAGCCAC
>JBNKRV010000301.1:0-10562 GCA_050296935.1 Marinilabiliaceae bacterium
GTAAACGGACAAAATACCATAGTAGCTTTTAAGCAACTGCTTAGTATGAATGCAGTAGCTCACGAGTTTGGTCACGCTTTGGGGTTAAAACATACTTTTACTGAGGAAAGTAAGGTGACTAAGATAAAAGAAGAAACTGTAGTTAAAGAGGATGGATTTTACGAGCGTATTAACAACAAAATAAAAGGTGTTAATAGTTATTTTATTACTGATTCGAAATATTATCAAGTATTATGGACAACCTACAAAGGATATTATACTGTTATTTCTGGAATAGATAGCTTTTTAAAAGATATCTACTTACAAGCTAACATAGAAATAGATATGGTTCAAAATACCACTCATATTGATAATAACAAATTAATCAATGAGCAGATTGTTGAAAAAGAGAGTGTATTCATAAATAAGAAACAGACTATTGAAAACTTTATGGACTACGTTTCTGATACAGAAAGGAAATCTTTGAGTATTGAACAAATAAACACTATTAAAAAAATATATGAGGATTAAAACTGCATTGTCAATATTTATATTAATAGCTATGGGTTGTGGGATAAATAAGAACATAAAAACTATCCAAAGAAGAAATGTTGATGTAAGATTAAACTTTGAGAATGGTATAGATACATTTTATTATCGCAACAAATTAATGGATGGTACATATAAATTTAAACATGGATTATCGAGAAATTATGTAATTGAAAATTTTAAAGCAGGATTGCGCCATGGTTCTAGAAAACAGTATAAAAAAGGACAGCTTTATATCTATGAAGAATCACTTAATGGACTTCAAAATGGAAAAACAATCTGGTATAAAAATAAGAGAAAAGAACTTTCCTTTTCATACAAAAATGGCTTTCCTGTTGGGGAACATATTGTTTTTGCTGAAAATGGGAAAGATACTTTGAGGAATATTATATATGAAGGGACTCCATATAAGATGGATGTATATGTTGATAATTATTCTGACGTAATAGGTAATAGTGCATTTGACTTAATGATGATAATTGGGCCATATTTAATTAAAGCCGATGAATATCCTCAACGATATTACTTAAAATGCGATAGTACACTTGTTTATGAAAGTATTTGGCATAGAATAAATTCATATTTTCATACAAATATAAAATATGATTATTAATGAGTTTGATAATATACCAAGTTTAATATTTCAATTGCTGAAGCGAGAATAAAATCTGAATACTCTATGTGTAAATAAGCCCAGCATTGTCTGCAAGAGTGAAAAGTACCATAGTAGCATTCAAGCAACTGCTTAGTATGAATGGTGCAGTAGCTCACGAGTTTGGTCATGCTTTGGGGTTAAAACATACTTTTACAAATAAAGATGATGATGAAATAATACCATCAAACAATCAATTATATAATGATATTGAAAGAGAGATTAACAACATGGATAAGTGGCTTAAGCCTCCTGTAGAAGGCAAAAGATACTATTTTAGCAAATACACAGATCAGAAGACCATAATTACTTCTATTAATCTGTATTTAAATATTTGGAAAAAAAAAGATACCTCTCGAACAATCTCTCAAATCTGATAATCAGGTTAATTTATTAGAGTCAATTTCGATTTCAGATACATCTTTAAAGAAGTGTGAATCTCTAGAAAACTTTATGGATTACCTTAAGGTTGATGCTAACAGAAAAACTTTCACAATAGAACAAATAATTACAATTGTAAAACATTAATAATGAAGCGTTTAATTTTCACATATATAAGTATTGCTCTTGTATCGTGCATGAGTAATAAAGATGCTATAAAAACTATACATAAGAATAGATTAGAAATAACTACAGATAGTTTATGTTTAAATAGGTATTACTTCAAAAATGAACCATTAAATGGGACATACAAAATCAAACAGAAGCACTTATTTTCTAAAAATTATAGCATATGGAATATTAAAAATGGTTATTTTAATGGGGAAAACAGTTATTACAATAAGGGATACATCTCCAACCTAATTAACTACAAAAATGGCTTAATGGATGGTTATTATATATCTTATGTTAATGGCGTAAAAAGTGTATCTCAAACTTATAAAGAAGGTTTGCTATGGGGACAAGACATCTATTATACTAATCAAGGAAACGATACAATTTCTATAGCAGAAATTTTTGCAGACAAAAATAAGATGAATTTGTATGCTACAGATATTCATACACTGAAGTATTATTCATCTATATCTTTAAACTTACTCTTGAATACATGCATTCTTGAAGCTTCAGTTTACTATCAAAATTTCTACTTAAAAAAAGATAGTACTCTAGTCTATGAAAAGGTATGGCTTCGAGCTGATGATGGAACATATCACTTGGATACAAGAACGAAATATTAAATTTTAATTCTCATGTACAGTAAACACCAAATACCAGTAATCCGGGTTGGTCGGTAAACGGACAAAATACCATAGTGGCATTCAAGCAACTGCTTAGTATGAATGGTGCAGTAGCTCACGAGTTTGGTCATGCTTTGGGGTTAAAACATACTTTTACTGAGGAAAGTAAGGTGACTAAGATAAAAGAAGAAACTGTAGTTAAAGAGGATGGATTTTATAGTACGATAAATAAAAGACTTATCCTTATTAAGGATTTTTTCACTTTAAATTACGAGGCTGATAAATACTGGGCTAAATATGAAGGTCAAAAAACTGTGGTTACTATAATGGATTATGGATTCCATGATATTATTGCATTATGCACCAAAGAAAAAGAACACATTGTAAATAATTCAATTGCAGATAATTTAGTTGCTAATAATCCAGTTGTTAATTCTACTTCAGATTCTTCTGGCCTTGAAAAGAAACAAACAAAAGAGAACTTTATGAATCGAAGATCAGCGGAGCTAATTATCTAGATACAGATGCAAATAGAAAAGGGTTTACAATAGAGCAAATAAATACCATTACAAGTAAATAGTATTACAATGAAAATAAGCCATAAAATCACTCTTATTCTTTTGATTGTATTAAGTAGTTGTAGCCAAATCAGAACAATAAGGTATAATAAAATTAATGTTACAGAATTTGATGAAATTAAGTTATTATACCTCTACAAAAAAAAACCATTAAAAGGCGTTTTTAAAGTCAGGTATAAACACGGTGATGGGTATGCAATAGAAACTTATAAAAACGGTTTCCTTCATGGAAAGAAGTTATTATATGAAAATCAAGAATTATGCCGAGAAGAGAATTATCAAAATGGATTATTAACAGGCGATTTAATTTGGTTTTCAAAAGGTGTCAAAGAAACACAATATACTTATGAGGATGGATTACCCAATGGCAGAAAATTAGTGTTTGCAGAAAATGGTCAGGATACAATACGCTCTTTAATCTACGTAACTACCCCATTTAAAATGGATATATATGTAGATAATCCACGGGATGCTGTAGTTGATGGATGGGAGCATATTATGTTAGAAATTCAACCATGTACACTTAAAGCTGAAGAATTTGTTCAATCTTATTATTTAAAAAAAGATAGCACATTACTAAAAACAATTGTTTGGATAAAAAAAGGATATTGTTACTACGAACGAAAGGAATAAAAAGATAGGTTTTATTTGCGTTGAACATACAGTCACCTAATTTTTGTATTTCGGACTTTTATTGTTTTTATGCTATTAAAGATAAAAAAGAGACAATCAAAAGAGAACTTTATGAATCAAGGATCAGCGAAGCTAATCAATCAGGCGAAAATGATGAACACAGAGACACAGGGACACCGAGTTTTAATCATTGTGTTACAAGCCGTTCATAGGGGTTAATATTTATCAGATAAAAGAAACGAAAACACTTTTGTCAAGTACAAGACGACAAATGGAAGATGATCTTGGTTTCTATATCAGCTCTGAGTATTCTTTGATCGTGTTAAAATAACTATTTTTATTGCCTTTAAACTTATCAATAATGAAAAAAATCAGAAAAAAGATTCTCAAAGAAACGATGATTTTCCATCAAGAGGTTTAAAATAAAGTGTTTTGCTTGTTTTGTGCTACCTACTCATAATAAATAACTCATAACTCAAAAATATTCTTACATTGCTACCAAAGAAGAAATTGCCGAAAACGACAACAACCTCAACATCCCCCGTTATGCAGGCACTTTTGAGGAAGAACCCATTGATATTGCAGCGACCCAAAAGGAAATTGCGAGCATTAAAAATGAAATGACTGCCGTTGAAGAACAAATGGCAGCATATTTAAAAGAATTAGGATACTAATGAGTAGTTTATCTGTACAATATTGTTCTGACTTACATTTGGAGTTTCCTGAAAACGAGAAATTCTTAATTAAGAATCCAATTGTTCCTAAAGCAAAGGTTCTGTTGTTGGCCGGAGATATTGTTCCTTTTAAGATGATGGATAAATTTAATTGGTTTTGGGATAAAATATCCGGTGACTTTGAACAGATTTTTTTGGTGCCGGGTAATCATGAATATTATCATGGTAACTTAAAAACTTATAATGGTTGCCTGAATAAGAATATCAGACACAATATAACATTGGTAAACAATTACTCTGTTTTTCTCAATGGTGTTAACCTTGTATTTTCAACGCTCTGGTCACATATCAAACCGGAAAATCAGTGGATAATTGAAAGAAGGTTGAATGACTTTCATTTAATCAGAAATGGCGAATACGTTTTTACAACGGAAAGTTACAACCTGCTTCACAAGCAAAGCTTAGAGTTTATAATTGAAGAGTTGAAAAAGAGAAATAAAACAGTTGTTTGTAGTCACCATGTACCTACATTGTTGCATTATCCTGAGATATACAAAGGCGATATACTGAATGATGCTTTTGCTACTGAACTATTTTCTTTAATTGAAGAATATCAACCAGCGGCATGGATTTTTGGTCACCATCATTGGAATTGTAATTCTTTTTTAATCGGAAATACAAAAATGCTCACGAACCAATTGGGATATGTTAGAAATAATGAACATGAGCAGTTTAGCGTAACTTCTGTTATTGAAATATAACTTTATTAGATTGTATATAAACAATATAACACTATATTTGCATTATAACACATACATTGTTATCATGTAATTTCGATGTTATTATGAATAGACTAAGCGAATATATCCAGCACGAAATAGGTCTTGATTTCCATATTAACGAACATAGAAGTCAGTGGAATAAGACTTTGCCAATGTATATTACAGCAGGCTACCAAATTGATGCAGCTAAATTAATGGGGGCAGAAGTTTTAATTGTCCGCTTAAAAAATGAGGAAAACCAGCCAACTATCGGACAAATGCAAAAGCAAATGCAAAACATCCGCGAACACACAGGTATTCCGGTTATTCTTGTATTCAACAATCTGGAAGCATTTGAGCGTAAAAGATTGATTCAACAGGACATGAATTTTATAGTTCCGTTTAAACAATTATTTATTCCGGAACTAGTGATGGCATTTACCGAAATAAAGCATATAAAAGCAGCAGATGATAATTGCTTTACCCCTATGGCTCAATTACTAACCATATACTGGTTGCTGAGCGGGAATGATGATAATCTGATTGAGGAAGTGCCCTTTAATGAAATAGCTGAATTATTCCATACAAATGCCATGGCCATAACCCGTGCTGCAGATAATTTAGCTAACCTGAATATATGTACCATTCATTCGGGCAGACCCAAGAGATTGACTTTTAACCAAAGCAAGCAAGATACCTGGAACCTGATAAAAGTAGAGCATTTAAGTATTCACCCTGTTTTAAAAACGGTTTATACTGATATTAGGCCGCCACATGACCAGTGGATAAACACAAACACCAATAGTTTAACAGCGTTTACGGATATTAATCCGGATTATCAAAATTTTCTGGCTCTTGATAAAGTAGCCTATCAGGCCTATAAAAAAACAAACCAATGGCCCGAAGAAAATAATAGAGAGGGCGAATATGCCATTGAAATATGGAAGTACAACCCTAACATATTAAATAACAAATTTCAATGGTTAGAAAATAATGTTGACCCATTGTCTCTTTATTTCTGCTTTAAGAATGATGAAGACGAACGGATTGAAGATGCCCTTGAACAAATAGAAAAGAAATTTATATGGTTAAAGGAATAGATACATTTAAAGCATATTTTAAAGACCATGCTGACAAGTATATTATTATTGGTGGTACCGCCTTAGATATACAAATGGAAGATGCCGGTTTTAGGCCAAGAGCTACAAAGGATATAGATATTATACTTATAGTGGAGGCATTAGATAAAGATTTTGTTACAGCTTTTGGGCAATTTATAAAGGAAGGTAATTACGAAAAGAAAGAAAAAGGTGGTGAAAAACGCCAATACTACCGTTTTGTAAAACCTAAAAAAGAGGATTTTCCATACCAGATAGAGCTTTTTGCCAAAAATCCGGATATTCTGGACTTAGATGAAGGTACCCATTTAACACCCATACCCACCGAAGCTGACCTATCAAGTCTTTCAGCCATATTAATGAACGAAGACTATTATAACTTAACCATAGAGCAAAGCGATGTACAAAGCGATGTGCACCTGGCAAATCCCAAAGCTTTAATTGCCCTTAAAGCAAAAGCCTTTTTAGATTGGAGCCAACGGAAAGCAGAGGGGCATGCCGAATGCGATAAGCACATTAAAAAGCACAAAGCGGATATTTTTAGGTTGACCATGTTATTACCTCGTGATGAAGCTATTGATACGCCAGCCAATGTAAAAGCAGACCTGCAAAGTGCTGCTGATTCAATGAAAGACCAATTACCGGATAAAGCCATATTAAAAAACATGGGGCTATCGGTGCCACCGGAAGATGTATTCAAACAGTTTAAACAAATTTTTAAACTCAACTAAAAATGCAATCAATTAGTGAAATGACAGCCGTTGAAGAACAAACAGCTGCTTACTTAAACGAATTGGAGTATTAACCTGAGTTCGATTAAAATTAGCGAGCTCAAAATTCAGTAAATGATTGATTTACAATATAAATTTTTGAGACATAGCGAGCTATGGTGATAAAATTTAGAGCCGTAAAGCGATTATTTACTGAAAAGCTATGAAGGTCACTTATAAATACCGATTTTCTGCGTCATATTTGCTTACCATAGCCCGCTATGCTTTCGCAAACATTCCTTGAAACTCAATATTTATAAGCGATTTGAGCCATTAATTTTATATCGAACTCAGGTTATTAATATGGATGTAGTAACTGAAGCAAAACAAGGTTATAAGAAAACCAAAATAGGTTGAATTCCTGAAAGTTGGGAAATAACCCATATTGGCAAGTCCTCAAAAGTGGATGCAAAACCTCTAAATGGAAAAAACGACCCTGATTACAAATCTGAAATGTACATACTTTCATTATAAATCAGTAGCAAAAAGCGCAGATCAGAACTTATTATATTTGTGGTTCTTTTATTTTATCCAGGATGGTCAGTTCTTATACTTTTCTAATAAAAAAAGCAAAAATGAGATACACCAAGGCCTACTTAAAAAATATAAAGAAGGCTCTTGGTATTTGATTTTATCACTTAACTGGCAATCTGTATTTTATCGAAAACATAGCTTCCAATGGAGCTCCCGGGAATGGTCCCTGAGTATCCTCTGATACAGCATAAGGCTGTAAATATTCATACGATGTATTAAGTATATTTTTAAACGACAGGCTAATATCCAGATTTGGTGCAATTAATTCTTTTCCTAAAATTGTACAATCAATTAAAGCATATGGCTTTGCTTTTTCCATTTGTTCCTCACCAGTAATAAAACCGTATTTTTCACTATAAACAGAAGCGTTTGCTGTGGCAATAAGTTTTTGTGTTATTTTAAAACCGGGTGTAATATGTAACATATGTGCCGGCATACCTTGCATTAATTCACCCTTTTCTGCATTTGGCAATATCACTTTATAGGTTTCATTTTCATTGTTACTATTATAATACGAATAGGATAATTTTAAATCCCACTTATCATACAAAGCACTTAATTCAGCCTCAAAACCTTTAGACCCCGTACTTGTAGAATTGATATAGAATTCATCTTTAGTTTCATCATTATAAGAGTATATAATGGCA
Organism: Marinilabiliaceae bacterium; assembly: GCA_050296935.1. GTDB lineage: Bacteria > Bacteroidota > Bacteroidia > Bacteroidales > Marinilabiliaceae > Saccharicrinis. The sequence goes on from JBNKRV010000301.1 coordinate 8,074, forward strand.
TCTTTAATATCAACATGGAAGATGTTTGCTGTTGCAAATAAGTGATCAGATATTTTATATCCCGTCTCTAATTCAACAACCGTAGTTTTCTCTTCTGAAATATCAGGATTTAAATTGTAGTTTTCGATAGAAGGAGTTCTAAAAGCTTTATTAAGTAGTACCTTAAAATGAAATTTATCGAAAACCTTTGTATATCCCAGTCGAGGCGCAAATGCAGTTCCTATTTCTGAATGTTCCTCAATTCTGAAACCTCCGAAGATACTACCGATTTTACCGGAGTAATTAATTTGTGCCAGGCCATATGTAGTATTCATATCTAATTCATCTTTACCATTGTAAAAGATGGCATCTTCTCCCATTATAGCTTTTTCATCGTCTGAAATTTTAGCTTTCTCATATTTATTACCTATGGCAAATATTAAATTGGTTTCTTTATTAATATCCCATGTTGCCAATATTTTAGTCCCTAATTGAGAGTATCTTCTCTTATAAACCCAATCATCTGTTTCTACATGCCATGGTAACTGATTTTTATAAAGCACTTCAGGTGTTAATTTAAACTTATCGCCCCAATTAATATGGTATTTTAAATCAGACATGAAAGATGTAAACTTATTATCTACTGACTCTTCAACAATATCATCATTATAATCCATATAAGCTTTTGGATTGTAATTGTCGTAAACTAATGCGCCTTCAAAATTTCCTGAATTCAAACTTAAATTAATAAAGGTGTTTCGTGCTTCTGAATAACCATCTTGCATATCAGCTGTTTGTCCCCATGTATTTGTAAAACTACCCGAAGAACGATCGCCGATGTTAAAGCCGGTATGTAAAGAATATTCAGTATTGTTAATTTTTTGCCCAAAAGAACCAGTTGCACCATAGCTTCCTCCTCCTACTGTGTAGGAACTTGCATTTGCACTAATTTCTGCACCTTTTAATTCGTTTCCTTTTTTTGTTACAACTTTAATCACACCCAGTTCAGAGTATCCTCCATATAAAGCAGAACCGGGACCTCGTATAATTTCAATTTTACTAATCTGATCTGCCGTAATATGTTTCATTAAGGGGATGGTAGAATACATACCTTCGTTTAATTCCATTTCATCAATTAATAATAGAATTTTGCCTTCGTGGCCCCATATTCCTCTCATTGATATAGCGATAGCACCATCAACATCGTAACCAAAATAAATTCCAGGAACTGATCGAAGTACTTCAGACAGGTCGCGAGCTCCTGTTTTCTGAATTTGTTCAGCTGTAATGACTGATACAATTCCCGGACTATTTCTAGGTGAAGATTCATTTAATGATGCAACACTTAATGATTGGTTTAGTAGTTCATCTATAGAAATACCTAGTTTTTGTGCTAAAGCAAGAATTGTTTCAAAGTCGAGAGACATTAACTCTTCATTTGTTAATTTAGTTATTTCCTGTCTTGTAATGTTTTCTGGATTGATGATTTTATTTTGTGCCCAAATGTAACATGGACATGTAAGCATTAAAAACGATATTATGCTTATAATTAGTTTTGATCTTTGCATTATTTAAAAACTTAAATGTTATAGGAGAATGGACTAATCTACTTGTTTTCCCAAATTTAACAGCTTATTTGTTACGGTTAGATTTCTGGCCTCAATATTTTTTTTGCTTATTTCGTAACTAAGCTTTCCTGAAGAACTGGTGATGTTAATACCTACTCCGTTTGCGCAGCCTTTAAATTCATCAGTAATAATTAACACTTGCTTATCTTTATACTTTAAATCAATCTGACTCATTAAGCTTTCGTACCCTTTAGAAATAACAATGATATCATAGGTGTCGTTCTGGATAAATTCTCTCGTAAAGGTTGCTTTCAGAGAACCAATTCCAGATGATTTAATTTTTCCTAAAACATTAAGCTCATTTGTTATTTGTTTGTTTCCAATAACTAAAACTTTAAATGTTTTACCTGCAACATCGATGTGCCAGTTCGTGTTTTTAATAAAGTTTACAATGAAAATTGTTTTAATTTTCTCATTTTGAGAAAAGCAGCTTATTATGCCACCTTGTAACACAATAAGTAATAATAATCCTGATATTTTTTTTGACATACGGGGTGTTTATATGAATAAACGCACAATAAAGAATAAAGATCAAATATATGACAAATATATTGCGATTTTTAATTTACCAGGGAACCTCAAAAAATTAGTTTTAAAGAAGTGATTCCTTAGTTTTCAAATGCTATAAAGAGATGACCGAAGAAAGAATGTTTGATAAAATAATGGAACGACACAGAAAGAGGCAAAAGGACATATACCACTGTTATTCAATATAATAAAAGTATTAAAGTAGAATTAATGACCTGAGTTCGACATAAAATTTTGGATTTATCTCATATAATCAATGATTATACAGGTATTCGATAGAACTATGTTTCAGACCGCCTATAAATAGTGAGATTCAATTGAAAATTAAGAAACGAGCATTTTGCGAGTTCAATG
>JBNKRV010000302.1:0-5246 GCA_050296935.1 Marinilabiliaceae bacterium
TTTTAGAGAAAGGGAATAAAAGTATTGGTATTGTATAAAGTATACCTCAAATCACTATTCAAAATAATCGATTTACGGCTCTAAATTTTATCACCATAGCTCGCTATGTCTCAAAAATTTATATTGTAAATCAATCATTTACTGAAATTTGAGCTCGCTAATTTTAATCGAACTCAGGTTATTAAAAACTTAAAGGCGATTTTCCTGAGCTTTATGGCAGAAGTAGATAGTTTGATTTTTACTTTATTTACAATGTGTTTCATTTGCAGATATATTAAAATAAACAATTACCCGGCAATTTTTTATAGGAAAAATTAATTGCTAAATTTGACTGGAAAAATAACTAAATATATTATATTATTTATGCATTGTCGTTATGCAGCCATATATGCATATAAACACAATGACGATATAGATATGTTAGCAGGCATTTCAAATGACAAACATAAAAACATGAAAAACACATTAATTTTACTCTTCTTCGTATTTATAACAACAGAAAGCTTTAGTCAGAATTCATTTGGTATGTACGAATTGACACTTAATGGAAACTATAAAACTCAATCAGATATTGAATCTATTGAAAACTATCAATCCAATAAGAAATCCAATAATTCAAAAATTTCAATTGGAGTCAATCGTTCAATAAACCAATGGTTATTATTGGGTCTCGGTATGACTTATCTGAACAATAATGATGAGTATGATTATGTTTATTACGACTCATTAAATGAATTTGAAGTAAGAAATTATCCAACCCTAGAAAGCATCGTTTGGATGCCATTTGTAAATATGAAATTTATTAAAACCTTAGGGAACAATGTGTTTTTTGGCTTGAATCTAATTAATGCCTATGGTTTTATGACTCAGAATAAAATGTTAACTACAGAACTTAGTGTTAAATACCCAACTGATGGGTTTTCTGATCCATCGGATATGATTACAGGGGGGAGATCTAGTAAGGGATCTGAGCGTTATGACCAGTACTACAATTTTTCTATTGAACCGGAAATTACATATCTGTTTTCAAAATCATTTGGAATTAAGTTGCAAGGTATATTATATCAATTCGATTCAATATATAACCATCAGACATTCTTTTCAACAAAGACTAATCAAATAACCTGGACTTTAGGAATTGAATATCGGATTAATTAAAAAACGCCCACTAACATCAAATATATTTTATGGCGGTGTTTAACGTTTTGGGCGGTCAATTGCCCGCTTCAACCATTTAATGGCTTGAAATGATTCCGTCCGCAGCCCGCAACAAGTCATATTTGCAGCGTTAGCGGTTATTAAGATATTAACAATATGCAGCGAGATAAAATAGTTGAGATAATAATAAGACTAACTTTAGGAATTACGTTATTATTATTTCTTGTTAGCCATTTAATGTGGATAAGTAATAATGTTCAATATTTAAGCAGATTTCATGGAATAGATATGTCTTTTATTAAGATAATTAAACTAGTGTATTATTTGACATATTTGATAATTCCAACCATAATTATTATAGCATTTATTGGCTTTTTTCTTAAAAATTATATTGGATGGATTTTTCTATCTAATATATTTTATTTTAAATTATTTTCATTGTTTTTTATTCAAGTTCCAGGTAGCAATAAGGAAACAATTTATTACTTAATACTTTTTATTCCGATGTTATTTATTTTACTAATGAATACTAGAAATATTAGGAATTATTATAAAATGATGACTAAGGTTCCTATGACACAAAATTTAATTGTAATTCTGATTAGTTTATTATTTGTGTATATAGATGGTTATATAAAAATACACCACAGTACTAATATGCTTGAAATAATAGATAACATAACATGCGTAATGAGGTTGTGATATTTTTAGACAGGTTAAATGGAGTGTTTATACTTGATTGATTTAAAGAAAGAAATAACAAACCGCAAACAAAGGCTAATAAAGCATAAGTGAGTCGATTCGTTTTTGTTGGTTCGTAACTTCGCCGATTAGCGCCAAATCGTTGATTTGGCTTTTGAAATGAAAAAGATAAAAACAAATACAATGCTTTGGCTCCGTGAATTCTGGAAGTGATAACTGGTTAATATTCACTTACGCTTCATAGCCGTATCCGTTAGCGGTTATTTAGGGAAACGACATTGCGTAATAAATAAAAACTGAATGGAGAATTATTTCACAAAAAAGATGGCTGCAAAATCAGATTCTGAATTGCAGTATATAATTGATAACAAAAACAGTTTTCAAGAGGAAGCCTTCATTGCTGCGGTTGATGAACTTGAGAAAAGAAAATTAGCACCTGAGGAGTTGACTTCTGAAAAACTGGAAATTATTGAGAATAGAATTGAAGAGCAAAAAGTAGCGGAGAAAGCGGAAGAGGAAAGAAAAGTTGAGCGAAAAAAAGCTTTGAAAGAAACGATAGAATTACTTAAACCATCAAAGGATTATTTATTTACACCGATAATAGTATACTTGAACATCTTGATTTTTATACTAATGGCAATAAGTGGAGTGCATCCAATCGAGCCATCTGTAGAATCATTGATTGCTTGGGGAGGTAACTTAAGAGAGATTACTTTAGGTGGTCAACCTTGGAGGCTACTGACAAGTGTATTTCTACACGGTGGATTATTCCATTTACTATTAAATATGTATGCTTTATTACATATAGGTGGATTACTTGAATCAGAATTTGGTAAAAACAGATACCTATTTACATATATTGCGACTGGATTGTTTGCGAGTATTGCAAGTATATCATTCAGCGACAATATAGTTTCGATTGGTGCATCAGGTGCAATCTTTGGAATGTATGGATTATTTTTATCCTTACTTATTCTAAAAGTACTGGACATACCTAAAGAATCAAGGAATAAATTAATTTCAAGTATACTGTTTTTTGTAGGTTATAATTTATTCTATGGATTTACACGAGAGGGAATTGATAATGCTGCACATATCGGAGGATTGATAAGTGGATTCGTTATTGGACTTATATACTTACCCAGCTTTAAGCAACCAGGGTATTCAAAGTTTATTGCTTCTGGATTGACAGTAATATTGATAGCCTCAGTTTTTATTATGCCAAAAGTTTTTGGTAGCAAATTAGGTGAATTTCAGTCTGCAATGAAAGAATTTAGCGTGATTGAAGAAAAAGCTCTTTGGATGTACCGGGAAGACCTTTCGTACATACCTGAAGATAAAATTCAACATTATTACGACAAATTAAGAAATGAGGGAATTGAATTATGGGGAGAGAATCAGGAACTTCTTGCAACTTTGACCGATTTACCGCCATATCTGCAAGAACGTGTTGATTTGCTAAATAAATATTGTGACTTACGGATTCAATCTTGTGAAACGATGCAGTATTTATTAAAATACAATAGACCTTCTGATCAAGTGAAAATTGAGGAGATTAATAAAGGGATTGAAACGATAGTTAATGATTTACAGAAACTTAATGAGTAAAAATAGCAGCTAATAAATAGGTATATGAGCGGTCTGCAATTCCCAGCGATTATTCCCGATAGAACTACATCCATTCAGACACTATGCATTTAACGAAGGTTTTTAGAGAAAGGGAATAAAGTATTGGTATTATATAGAGTATACCTCAAATCACTATTCAAAAAAATCGAATTAAAAATCATTATTCAGGGTAAAAAAAAGGTCAGATTATTACTCATTATGCCTTACAACTCTCGGCCTAATGAAAATGTAGCTTAGCATTGTGTTGATTTTGATTAACCTACAAAGAAGGAATACCCCTTCTCGATGAGTATAGACTTAACTATTAAAAACTTAAAGGCGATTTTCCTGAGCTTTATAGCTGAAGTAAATAGTTGGATTTTTACTTTATTTACAATGTGTTTCATTTGCAGATATATTAAAAAAAACAATTACCCAGCCATTTTTATCCTGTTTTTTATATGAAAAATTAATTGTTAATTTTGGTGAGTGAAACAACTAAATATATTATATTATTTAAACATTGTCGTTATGCAGCCATATATGCATATAAACACAATGACTATATAGATATGTTGGCTGTAATTTAGTGCGAGCACAAGAATGAATTGAATATAATGGAAGGAAATAGATTAGGAACATTAAATATTGACAATTCGGAACAACAAATCAATATTGGAGAAAGTATTTCGGATTCTCTTTTTGAAGAAATTAAGAATAATACTTCGAACCTATATAGTTTTAATACCCAAGAGGAATTGTATTCTATGTTTATTATTAATTTTCTGGAATTTAATAATCTGTTTAAACATACCGTTGAGAAATTATTAAGAAATCAAGGTGTTATGTTTAAAAAGCATAAGGAACTAGAATTCTTACCACGAAATGCTAATAGACTTTTTTTGAATTTTCTTAGTTCTGCACGAACGCTTATAGACCATACAGAAACTTATTTAACCAGAAAGTACGGGAAAGAATCTTATGAATTTAAGAAATTCAAAACTAAAACAAATGAACTATTTGATAGCTCTTTCGAGTATAGATTTATGTATAAATTAAGGAATTATGCTCAACATTGTGGATTGCCAATTACTAACATTACATATACAATTACAAAAGACGAAAGCCCCCAGAATAACAGAAGGATTATCTTGAGTCCAATTTTTGATAAAAATGATTTATTAGAAAAATATAAAGAATGGGGTAGTTTGGTTAAAAATGATTTTAAAAATTTACCAGATGAACTTTCTGTAAGAGCAATCATAAATGAATACTATAAAACAGTAGAAATTCTTAACAATGTATTTTTAGAATTAGAAAGAAGCTCATTAATAAAAAGTATCAATTTCATTGAAGCCTTTCAAAACAAGTATTATACTCAAGAAAGAGGAATGGAGTTGAAATTATGTATTTTTCATCACTTCAAATTAAACAAGCCTAATTCTTTGGAAAATTCTGAGTTTAAAACGTTTGAATTGCCGATTGAATTAATCGAAAAAGTGAAACAAAAACTACAGCCAACACGTGCTCATAAATAATTGCCGTTTAGTAGGTTATTCCAAGGTTGTGGCCCGCATTAAGTCTTGTGTAACTTGACGGGTAAGTAACCCGCAATCGGCAACTATTCATAGCACAACACGTTGGTGTGCCACGACGCTGTGGTAATCCAGTAGGTGCAAATCCTACCTGAATAATTTGCTGTTCATTTAGAAGAACTGCCGACAGTTCTGTCCGTGAGGATATCGCTGAAGCTCGGTATGTTCAAATGACCAAGCCGT
>JBNKRV010000303.1:0-7700 GCA_050296935.1 Marinilabiliaceae bacterium
ATTCATAGCTTTTCAGTAAATAATCGATTTACGGCTCTAAATTTTATCACCATAGCTCGCTATGTCTCAAAAATTTATATTGTAAATCAATCATTTACTGAATTTTGAGCTCGCTAATTTTAATCGAACTCAGGTTAGTAAAGTTCAGATGAGAATAGTTGTTCTTAAGTTGAGAATGTCGATGAGGATGAATCCTAATTGAAAAGTATCTGATTAAACCATTACTCTATCCTTTATTTTTATCGCAGGGTTTCCTTTATATATTGAGTATGCTTCAATATTTCCTGAGGCAACAGATTGTACGGATAATACAGCGTGAGATTTACAATTAGTGTTAAGCGTTATTATTGATTTAGCACCAATCCAAACACCATCTTCCAGTGTAATTGGTCCGACAATTAAATCAAAAGCCGGTTTTTTGTAATTGTGATTTCCACATAGCAGAAGCGCCTCTTGCGAAATGCAACAATTCTTTCCTATCGAAACTTCATCGAGATTATCAATCCACACTTTTTCTCCAATCCAGGTATAATCTCCAATGTTTAATTTCCAGGGATATTTGATATTGACACCGGGCTTTATTACCACTCCTTTACCAATTCTTGCTCCAAATAATTTAAGGAGTAACTTTTTTAATGAAGATGATGGATTCAGAGGATTAATAAAAAACAACACATTAATGTAGAACCAAAGTGTCCTTTTAATCAAACCACCTGGTTTATACCAACTATTATCGTACTTTGAGAGGTCTGTGTGTATGTTTAAGTTCTCCATTATGTAATTTATAGAAATTGATGATAAATGCCAATGATACTTCAGGTATTGCCCCTGATTAACCTGCTGTTTAATTTGTTAATCGTAGCCTACCTGTTTCATTTAACTTAGTGTTCGTCTATAAAGTTCAACTACTGCGTTATTGCTCAAAATCCTCATATACCTTAGTATACTGCGGTTTGAATTTTCCACACGCCTTGTATTTAAACTTTATATTTCAAACACCCGGCTTAATGGACCGGTACTAATTAGTGCCTAAAATAAGAAATCCAATACCAAGTAATATACCAATTAAATATATAGTTTTTGTTTTTATATTTTTCTCCTTAAACAAGTAGGCTCCAAATATGAAAGCAACAACTACACTTCCTCTGCGTAGTGCAGACACAATTGAAATCATACTCTCTGGTATATGTAAAGCATAAAAATAAAAGAAATCTGCCACTATTAGAAAGATTCCAATAAATGGGATACTCCATCGCCATTTAAATGGTGATAATTTATGTCGTTTGGGCCACCAAAGAAAAAATACAATAGGAATGAATAATACAACCTGGTAAAAGGTAAAGTAACATTGTACTGCCATCCTGTTGATTTCGCGCAATAGGTATTTATCATATAAGCCACTTATTGCTCCAAAAAGAGTTCCAAGAATGATAAAGAATATCCATTTATTTTTTCTGAATGAGATGCCTTCGGTTTTCCCTGCAATAGAAAACATGTAAAAAAAAGTGAGTGTGATTGCTATTCCAATCCATTGATAAGTACTAAGGCGTTCACTAAAAACAATGATGGCACCAATAAGGGTCCATAAGGGTCCGGTAGCTCTGATTGGCGATACAATAGTTAAAGGAAGGTGTTTTAATGCGAAAAAGGAAAAAATCCAGGAAGTAACCACAATAACCGATTTTAAAAACAATTGGGCATGTTCAACTAAGGTTACAGAAGGAATATAAAAAAGATGATCAGAGGAAATATAATTGAGTTTTGAAATTATCAATAAAGGAATAAAAAGTATGGCTCCGCTTATTGAACTTACCAGTAAAACAGGGAGAACAGCATTGCCATTTACCGAAACTTTTTTCACCACATCATATATCCCCAGAAATATTGCTGAAATTAATGCTAAGAGCCACCACATTGCACGTACAGAATTTAAAAAGATGCAAAAGTATACAATACATCTAAGCTGCGAAAGTAATTTCTCATTTGTTTTGTAAAGTGTGGATATTGCTGTAAATTTAATAGAAATGGTCACCTGAACTTCGCATTGGGGAATAATCAGAGTGTTCAAGCTAAAATTTACAATAATGAATTATTTGTTGATAAAAAAGGGGTTTGTAGTTAAAAATTCAACAGTTGTTGCGGAGGATATTCTTGTTGGTGGGAATAAAGTGCTGGAAATGGGGAATAATTTAGAAAAACCAAGCTCAGATACACCAGTTATTGATGCAAGAGGAAAATATATATTACCAGGTGCAATTGATATCAACAGGCATTTTTTAGATCTGGTTCAGGATTCTCCCACACAGGATGAATTAAAAAAACTGAATCAGGCACAAATTTTTAATGGTACAACTACAATGATTGACACCATTGAAGATTGCTATGAGAAAAACTCTATTTATAACATATATAAGGCAAAAGAGAAATCAAAAAGTAATCTTATTGATTATAGTTTTCATTTAACTTTTTCTGATTTAATTAAATTTTCATCTAAAGATTTTGATTATAGCTATATTCATGAGGGGGTTTCAACATTTTTAATAAATGTTTCTCAGTTGAGTGATTCTTCTCAAAATGTGATTGAGGAAGTATTTAAAAATTCTTCCAATCATAAGTTATTGGTAATATGTGATTTGCATCTGTCAGAACAATCGGAAAGTGATACATCAAACATATCATTAAATAATCCCTTAATGCTAAAGACCCATTTTAAAATGCTATCCGGCCTGATAGATATGGGCTTAAAATATGGTTGTCCTTTATTGTTTTTGAACGTTAAGTTTCAGGAGGAATTGGAATTAATTCAGGATGGTTTGGAAAAAGGGGGAGACTTTTATTCAAGTTTAAGGATCTGGTTTAATTTAGGTAATTACAATCAGGTGCGATATAACGATCAGAGGATAATTGAAGGCGTAGCTTCTGAAAATTGTTTAAATCCTATTGGTGAAAATGAAATATGGTATTTAGTAAAAAGTCACAGATATCTCATTAATCCTCCATTATATAATCTTTCATATTCTGAGATTCCTCAGGAAGAATTAGTGTACAACAGACCGGATGCTTATTTTTATATTCGTAATTATATGAGTATGTTATACACAGTAGGGGTAATGCAAAAGAAAATTACAATTTCACAATTGGTTGATATAGTATCTGGTCGTCCTTCTAAATTAATGGGATTGTGGCCACAAAAAGGCGTTTTGCAGGCTGGGGCAGATGCTGATCTTGTGATATGGAATCCAACATTTGACCGAAATCTTTATTGTACAATGTCTAACTCCAATACCACCGCAGGAAAAAATCATAAACTTAAAGGAAGGGCTGATTTTGTTTTTGCCAAAGGAAGAATGGTATACAATGGAGAAAGCTTTTATCCAAAACAATCAGATGGAAATTTTCTTTTTCGTACATCAAAGTCATACTAATCCGGGTTGTATATTATCTGACTTTTATTCAGCATTTCACACCTATTATATAGCAGGTGTATTTCACTCAGACTTTATGGATATTAACATTCCCGGATTCCTTTTTAACCGGGATTGTATTGTGAATTTGTTATGAATATTTAACCTTCAATAAAATAAGCTTTTATAGAAATAAGGTCTGGTGAATATTAGTGTTTTATATGGTTGTAAAATCAAGAGGAATTTAATGTATATTACGGGATTAAAGAATATACTTTTCAACAACTTCGGCAACACCATCATTATTGTTGGATGAAACAATAACATTAGCTCTGTCTCTTAGTTCCGGGGTGACGTTATCTACCCAAATTCCAAGACCAGCATATTCTATCATGGTTAAATCGTTGCCAGCATTACCTACAGCAATAATTTCGTCTTGTTTGATGTTGAGTTTGTTGGCAAGACGCTGGATGCTGGCGGCTTTATCTATGCCTTTGGGCATTACTTCTAAAAAGAAAGGTTTTGAAATGGCAACACTTAAGTCTTTTTTTGACTCTTTCAGTATGGGTTCATAATTCTTCAGTCGTTCCGGTTCGTCCAGTAAAATGCATTTTACAGCGGATTGATCTATTTCTGATTTGAAACAATTTACCTTGTTAATAGACAGACCTGTTAATTGTTTTTCAACATTAATAAATTCAGACTCTGTTTCACTTATAATCTGGTTATTTTTATAGGTCAGAATATGTAATTTATTATCGATACTAAAGTCATGCAGATCATGAATCTCTTCCTTAGTAAGCATTTGCTCAAAAATCACAAGATTATTTTTTATATCGGTTATGATAGCACCATTATACGAGATGATGAATGAGCCATATTTGTTGAGTTCCAATTCATTTGCATATTTCATCATAGCCTGAGTGGGCCTTCCGGATGCTAAAACAACATAAACGCCTTTATTCTGGGCTTCAATCAAACGTTGTTTATTTCGTTCAGATATCTGATAGTCATCATTTAATAAAGTATCATCTAAATCCAGTACCAGCATTTTATATTTCATATACTTCAGTTTTTGAAGCTGACAAAACTATAAAAAAAGAGATAAGAAAAAGGCGTTTGTTGTTAGTTTTAAAGTTGTTTAACAGAACATTGGATTTATTGCTGCAGGAACAGGTGTGGCTGTTTAAGTAATCAACTCAATGACTCAGAAATATTTTTAGATATGGCTTGTATTTAGTGCATGGAAGAAAACTCAGTCTTTTTTCCAGCAGAGGTTTTATATAAAAAAGCGAATTCATTCTATTGTTCATCTTAATCGGTGTTTTTTAAGGATAGCCTTTATTTACGGAGGAATTTTATCAAACAAAAGCCAGCTTTTAGTTTAGGATAAACCAAGAGAGACGCAACTTTGTACCTTTAAAAAATAATATTTTTACAATATTATTCTCTACTTTTGCAACTGGTATATACTGGTAGGTTTTAATATGGTGAAAAATATAATCAAAATTACTTCGGAACATTCTCAGGCAAAATATAGGCAAATAATACAATCAGTTATTAATTCAATTGCAGAGGGAGTTCTGAAAAAAGGAGATAAAGTACCTTCAATCAATAAAATAGCTAATGAATATAATATTTCCCGTGATACTGTAATGTTAGCTTTTAATGAATTAAAAGCACGAGGTATTCTGGGAGCAGTACCGGGAAAGGGATATTTTGTTGAAAGTGATAATATTGGAATTGAGTCAAAAGTATTATTATTATTTGATGAGTTAAACTCATTTAAGGAAGAGTTGTACAATGCTTTCATTGAAAACCTACCAGATGATACTCAGGTAGATATTTATTTTCATCACTTTGATATCAATGTATTTTCTTCTTTAATAAAGGAGCGGGTTGGAAAATATTCTGCGTATGTTATTATGCCTGCTAACCTTACGAATATCCTGCCTGTTATAAAGTTATTACCTTCAGATAAAGTATATATATTAGATAGAAAGCTGGAGGAATTAGACGGTTATCCGGTAATTTATCAGTCCTTTGAAGAGGATATGTATAACGGCTTACTTGCCGCGAAAAAATTATTTCCAAAATATAATAAACTTATTCTGGCCTATCCGGGAGGAAAGGAACCTAAAGGTTTTTTAAGTGGATTTAAAAAGTTTTGTAAAGAATATAAATTTAAAAGTGCAATCTACGACCAGATTAAAACAAAGACCATCAATAAAGGGGATGTTTTTATATTACCTAACGACAGGATGTTGATAAATCTGGTGAAACGCTGTTGGGAGAGTAATTTAAAGATTGGGAAAGATGTTGGAATCATATCAATAAATGATTCCTCACTGAAAGAAGTGGTGGCAAATGGTGTGTCTACAATATCTACAGACTTTAAATTGATGGGAAAAACCCTGGCTGATTTTATAGAAAATAAAAGATCTGGCGAAGTGAAAAATATTTCCAGATTTACCAAAAGAAATTCCCTTTGAGCATACTTCTTTGATTGAGTCTTTTAAGGATATATCGAATTCTTAAAAAAATATAAAAAATGTTTTCAATTTTTTACAAGTGAATGAAAAATATTGTACATTTGCCCACCAGTACCTACCAGTTTGATGTTGTGAAAAAGGTTGTGTGTCAATAGGCTTAGATGAAATCTTATCTCTAACGCTCAATGGAAAGGTAGATGATTAATAATGTTTTTATTTAAAAAGGAATAAATATTTAAAAGTAATTGTATGAATAAATGGGTATTATAAAAACGGAGATTCTTTAACCAGATCAGTTTCACAAATTTTAATTTGATTTTTTAATTGTATTGTAATTACATAAACATTTAAGAATGGGGCAATTTAATATGGAGGATCACCCTCACAGAAGATTAAATGTATTAACAGGAGAGTGGGTTTTGGTATCTCCACACAGAGCCAGGCGTCCTTGGCAAGGTCAGGTAGAAAAAATTCCTGAAGAGAAGTTGCCCACGTATGATCCTGAATGTTATTTGTGTCCTGGTAATGAACGTATTGGTGGTCATCAAAACCCGGAATATACTGAGCCTTTTGTTTTTGTAAACGATTTTTCTGCCCTGTTAAATGATACTCCGGATGGAGGTGTGGATTCTGAAGATGGACTATTTCAGGCAAAAAGTGAAAGTGGGTTATGTAAAGTTATTTGTTTTTCTCCTCGGCATGACTTAACCATACCGGAAATGGAAGTTTCTGAAATAAAAAAAGTGGTTGAATTATGGGCGCAGGAGTATAAGTCTATTGGAGAAAATAATTTCGTAAATTACGTTCAGATATTTGAAAATAAAGGGAGTGTGATGGGATGTAGTAATCCTCACCCACACGGACAAATCTGGTCATCTAGTTCGGTTCCAAATGAGCCTGCAAAAGAGCAGGAAAGAATGTTGGATTATTATAACAAAAACGGAAGAAGTTTATTAAGTGATTATGTAGCTGCTGAATTAGAGAAAAAAGAACGCATTTTGTTTGAAAATGAGCATTTTGTAGGATTGGTTCCTTATTGGGCTGTATGGCCATTTGAAGCTATGATTGTAAGTAAACGTCAGGTTTCGGATTTATTGGAATTAACTGAAGAAGAGAAAGTGTCATTTGCAGCAGCCTATAAAGAATTAACCGTGATGTACGATAATCTTTTTGAAGTATCTTTCCCTTATTCGGCAGGTATACATCAGGCTCCAACCGATGGAGCATCGCATCCGGAATGGCATTTACATATGCATTTTTATCCGCCATTGTTGCGTTCGGCAACGGTGAAAAAGTTTATGGTAGGTTATGAAATGTTGGGTAATCCTCAACGTGATATAACTGCTGAAACTAGTGCGCAAAGACTTAGAGACCTATCAAAGGTTCATTATAAGTATAAGTAGTTTTTGGTTTTAGAGTAAAAGAGGTTACTGAAAACAGTAACCTCTTTTTTATGCCAGAAATTCACAACCTTTATACTTTTATGAAGTTGTCATTGTTGTCATTGTGTGTCAATTTTATTGTTTATAAAATCCGGGCTTTATAATTTTAATCGAACTGAGGTCAAATAATAACAAAGAAGTCTGAGAAGCTGATTTTGTTTTGAATTTTTCTGAAAAATTTTGTGTCAGAAGCAGAGATGAAAGAGGTTTGTAGTGAAGATATATTAACCTGAGTTCGATTAAAATTAGCGAGCTCAAAATTCAGTAAATGATTGATTTACAATATAAATTTTTGAGACATAGCGAGCTATGGTGATAAAATTTAGAGCCGTAAATCGATTATTTACTGAAAAGCTATGAAT
>JBNKRV010000304.1:0-8400 GCA_050296935.1 Marinilabiliaceae bacterium
AAGCTATGAATTTCACTTATAAATACCGATTTTCTCCGTCATATTTGCTTACCATAGCCCGCTATGCTTTCGCAAACATTCCTTGAAACTCAATATTTATAAGCGATTTGAGCCATTAATTTTATATCGAACTCAGGTTAAAAGGTTTACCCTCTTTAGTTCGAATATTTTTTATTAGCAAAAGTTCTTATAATCTCTGTAGCTCAGATAATGTCAAGCACTTTGCTCTTCTTTTTCAATACCAATATCCCAATGGTATTAGCGCTATAACTCATTCTATTAAAATAATATTGCGCTTGAATAAAGTCAATTTTTGAAGGATACCTTTTCTTTTCCTTCTCCCTCAACAAAAGCATTGGTATTTCAGATTTCTTACATTTTTTTATATGAGAGCTGAGATTGTGGTTAGTAAACGCATTACGCCATTACTATGCGTAGTAAGTATTAGATTGCGTAACAGATTTATCAAAGTCTCCTCCGGAAACAGTCCCTGAATATATCCTCCCAAACTACTCCACCACAACTTGTGCATTCATAAATAAGGTGGTTTATGTTGAAAAATGGCATTCTTTACACAAAGGTAATCATTACGATACGTCTTTAAAACTGACCTTTAGGTAGTGCCTGTCTATAAAGTGGGGTGTTTGGGCTATAAAGTTAAAATACAAGGCGTGTGAAAAATTCGAACCGCAGTATACTAGTGTATATGAGGATTTGGATTTTGAGCAACAACGCAGTAGTTGGACTTTATAGACGAACACTAGGTAGGTATATTTTTGTTATAAGTTCAGAAACATATAGTGAAACACTTCTCCATGCTTTGTTCAGACCAACCGCATGAGCGTATTAAAACTATATAAAGATAATAAAAGCGATGAAGGATGAAGGATGAAGGATGATACATGTATCTTTCTTTGGCTCAGAAAAAACGGGTTAAATGAAATTGCAATTGTACCTTTAAATTATATATCATAGCATTCATATCCCCAATTTAGGCACATTGACAATATCCTACAATAAATATAGTAAATATATTTAGTCAGCAATAATTATCACCCCGATTGTAGTAGATTTGTAGTACCTGAAATCATCTCTCTGTATTCGTTTGAACAATACCTTTGCGAACTTTGACTATTCGTCACACGAAACATCGACAATCCAGATAAAAATATAACGTAAAAAATCCAATTACATAGGAACCATGCACATCAAAAAAACCCGGTTAATCATTTGACGGTAAGCGAAGTAATTTTTAAAATCAAGCTTATTGCTTATAGATATTAAATCATAACAAATATCAATACAACATCAACAAATTCATTAAAAATGAAAATTAAAGGTATTATCTTACTTTTTTGCGTAATAGTATTACAAGGAGCCATTAAGGCAAATGCCCAGATTGAAAAATTTAAAGCTGCCTACGTGTACAATTTTTCACAACAAATGAAATGGCCTGATGATCAGAAATCCAGTGAGTTTATTATTGGAATACTTGACAAAGACCAGACACTGGCAAATGCATTAAAGGCTACAACAGCCAAAAGAACGGTTGGTAACCAATCAATTAAAATCGAGGTTTTCAAAAACACAAATGATATAAAGCAATGTCATATTCTGTATGTTTCCGGAAACCAAACGGGAACATTAAAAAAAGCGATTGCTATGTTAGGTCATTTCCCAACCGTTGTAATCACCGAAAATCCCAATCAAACTCCAGCCGAATCAGTTATAAATTTGTTTATTAAAAACGATAAACTTGCATTTACACTCAACAAGGATAATGCAGTATTTAAAAAGATTACTGTTAGTGAAAAGTTACGTTTACTATCTAAGAGACAGTAAAAGTAAACGATGACTGAAGTTTGTCTTTTTTTTGAGAAGTCTCCCATTATAGTCTTTATATCATGGTACGATTACAAATAAATTAAAGTTCTACAAACGCATTATCAGCTTCTTTGAATTGGTTTTATATGATAGTCTATCATGCATAGTCCACTAACACTTGATAACAAATAAATTACAAACATATATCAACAAAAAAAACAAATGAAACACATAAACATTTTTTTTAGCATAGCATTTTTACTACTATGCGTCGTCACTATGCCTGTTTTTTCTCAAGAACAAACCACTCAGGACGATCTTTCCACTCTCTCTTTAGAAGAGCTACTATCAATGGAAGTAACTGTTGCTTCTACAAAAGCGTTGACCCAACGTGAGTCGCCGGGTATTGTTACCATTGTATCAAAAGAAGAAATTGAAAACAGCGGAGCAAGAGACCTGATTGATGTACTACGATTGGTGCCGGGTATTGACTTTGGCCTGGACTATAACCAGGTTGGAATGTCCATGCGCGGTGCCTGGGGATTCGAGGGCAAGGTGCTTTTAATGATGGACGGGCTTGAGTTGAACGAATTATCATTCGGAACAGCTCAATTCGGAAACCACTATCCCGTCGACAATATTAAAAGGATAGAGATTATCCGCGGTCCGGGATCGGCCATTTATGGCGGACGTGCTGAGTTAGGGGTTATAAATATTATTACTGAAACAGGTCAGGATGTTAACGGGATTAATGTTACCGCTAACTATGGCCAAACCAGTGAAAGCAAAAGAGGAAACGCTAACATAGGTATAGGCAAAAAGATAAACGATTTTGAATTCTTGATAAATGGGTTCATGGGCAATGGGAACCGTTCAGACAGAACTTACAAAAGCTTTGATATGACTGACAATACCGGTTTGCAACCAACATTTATTAACGGAAAAATCAAATACAAGGGTCTGGAGGCCAAAGTTATTTTCGATCAATACAATACCACATCCGACCTAAGCCACAGTGGAAGCACTGACAATTCAACCGACTACACCAACTTGCTGAGCGAAGTTAAGTATCATTTTTCAGCCTCAGACAAACTTTCCATAACGCCATCGGTATCGTACATTCGTTCAGAACCATGGTCTGAAAGCGAAGTGGATGCAAATGGAGTCGAGATAGTGTCTACATCTAACAAGTCCATATCCAAAATACAACCCGGCCTTGAGGTAAACTTTGATGCATCGGAAAATATTAATCTTACGGCTGGTATTGAGTATTATAGTGAAACAGGTAAATACACCGATAATACAACATTGTTTTGGAACGATAAGAATAGCACCACAATTTCGAACACTACTTTTTATGCACAAGCCTTGATTAAAAACAATATTGCTAATATCACGCTTGGTAGCAGAATTGAAAACAATAGTGAGTACGGAATAGCCTTTGCCCCTCGTATTGGGTTAACAAAGTGTTTCGGCAGGTTGCATACCAAACTTCTGTTCAGTCAAGCCTTTCGCTCTCCTGCTCTGGGAAACATCGAAAGCAATAAGAAGTACTCCGATAACAATTCGGACCTTGAGCCGGAGAAGACTGGTGTGGTTGAATTTGAAGCCGGGTACAAACTCAACAAGGATATGGCAATAACAGCCAATATTTACTACATCAACATAGACAAACCTATCGTTTATAGTGATAATACTTATAACAATAAAGATCAAACCGGCACTAAGGGGTTTGAACTGGAATACAGGATCCGGAAGAACTGGGGCTATATCAACGCCAATTACTCCTATTATTCAGCGCAAGGAATCAACAAAGTAACCGATTACGCGGTGCCTGATGCAAAGGGCAGCCTGTTGGCTACGCCCCAACATAAAGTTGCTTTAAATGGCAGTTTTAACCTGACAAAAAAACTAACCTTTAACCCAACGATGACTTATTGGGGAGAACGTTATAAAGCAGCCAACTGGATTTACAATAAAGAAATTAAGAAATGGGAAATGTCCAACGCTAAAATCAAACCAACTTTGTCAACCAATGTTTTCCTTAATTACAGAGACGTACTGATCAATAATCTGAACATTGGTATTGGCTGCTACAATCTGTTTGATAAAGATCACGAATACATTCAGGCATATAATACAGAAATTTACATGACACAACCACTGCCAAGCCAAACAAGAGAGTTTATTATTAAGTTGAGCTACAAATTATAGTATTTTTACGTTCAACTACAAACAATAGAAAAGTCTCCATCTGTTAGTACAGACTAATTTATCAAAACAAAGGGGCAGTCTCAAAAGAGCTGCCCCTTTGCATTACACCCACTGTTGGCCTGAGCTAGAAAAAAAGCTATCCGTAAAATATGGATCAAACCAACTTTCCGGTCATTGATTCCATATTTGTATTTTCTCTATTTTGAACTTAGTTTATTAATTATTCCGGGTTAACTACAGCATAATCGTTATAGTTATTGTCTTTACCGCATGTCATATACATTCAGGATAAAAGAAACAGAGAGTAAGCTTCATTATGGTTACCTCACAAATCAAAAAACTCTCGAATGAAACTAATACCGAATAAGCAATACCTTTTAGAGAATATATTTTATCCGCAATTATCACTGCTTCAATTGTAGTAGATTTGTAGTACCTGAAATCATCTCTCTGTATTCATCAGAGCGATACCTTTGTAACTTTTAACTTTTGAACACCTGACTATTATTGACGAAATGTCACAATCCTTAGAAAAAACTAACGTGATAATCCAGTTATCAGAATCATGCACATCAAACAAACCTGGCTAACCATTTGACGATAAGCGAAGTAATTTTTAAAATCAAGCTTAGTCATGTAGTTATTAACCACAACAAATATCAATACAACATCAACAAACTCATTAAAAATGAAAGGTATTATCTTACTTTTTTGTGTAATCGTATTACAAGGAGCCATTAAGGCAAATGCCCAGATTGAAAAATTTAAAGCTGCCTACGTGTACAATTTTTCACAACAAATGAAATGGCCTGATGATCAGAAATCCAGTGAGTTTATCATTGGAATACTTGACAAAGACCAGACACTGGCAAACGCATTAAAGGCTACAACAGCCAAAAGAACGGTTGGTAACCAATCAATAAAAATCGAGGTTTTCAAAAATACAAATGATATAAAGCAATGTCATATTCTGTATGTTTCCGGAAACCAAACGGGAACATTAAAAAAAGCGATTGCTATGTTAGGTCAATTCCCTACCGTTGTAATCACCGAAAATCCCAATCAAACTCCTGCCGAATCAGTTATAAATCTATTTATTAAAAACGACAAACTTGCATTTACACTCAACAAGGATAATGCAGTATTTAAAAAGATTACTGTTAGTGAAAAGTTACGTTTACTATCTAAGAGACAGTAGAAGTAAACGATGACTGAAGTTTGTCTTTTTTTTGAGAAGTCTCCCATTATAGTCTTTATATCATGGTACGATGACAAATAAATTAAAGTTCTACAAACACATTATCAGCTTCTTTGAATTGGTTTTATATGATAGTCTATTATGCTTAGTCCACTAACACATGATAACAAATAAATTACAAACACATATTAACAAAAAACAAATGAAACACACAAGCATTTTTTTTAGCATAGCATTTTTACTACTATGCGTCGTCACTATGCCTGTTTTTTCTCAAGAACAAACAACTACGGACGATCTTTACAATCTCTCTTTAGAAGAACTACTATCAATGGAAGTAACTGTTGCTTCCACAAAAGCGTTGACCCAACGAGAGTCACCGGGCATTGTTACCATTGTATCAAAGGAAGAAATTGAAAACAGCGGGGCAAGAGACCTGATTGATGCGCTACGATTGGTGCCGGGTATTAGCTTTGGACTGGATATTGATCAGGTTGGAATGTCCATGCGCGGTGCCTGGGGGTTCGAGGGAAAAGTGCTTTTAATGATGGACGGGCTTGAGTTGAACGAATCATTAAACGGAACAACTCAATTCGGAAACCACTATCCTGTTGATAATATTAAAAGGATAGAGATTATCCGCGGTCCGGGGTCGGCCATTTATGGCGGGCGTGCTGAGCTGGGTGTTATTAATATTATTACCGAAACAGGTCAGGATGTTAACGGGATTAATGTTACCGCTAATTATGGGCAAACCAGTGAAAGCAAAAGAGGGAACGTTAACATAGGTATAGGCAAAAAGATTAACGATTTTGAGTTCTCAATAAATGGGTTCATGGGCAACGGAAACCGTTCAGATCGGTCGTACCTAAGCCTTTTTGATGAAGTTGACATGACGGACAATACAGGTTTGCAGCCAACCTTTGTTAATGGAAAAATCAAATACAAGGATTTGGAGGCCAAAGTTATTTTCGATCAATATAAAACCACGTTCGACATGAACGACGATGGCACCTCTGACAATTCAAACGACTTCACCAGCTTGCTTAGCGAAGTTAAATATCGATTTTCAGCCTCTGACAAACTTTCCATAACGCCATCGGTATTGTATGTACGTTCAAAACCATGGTCTTTAAGCCATACGGAGGTAGATGGATTCGAGATGGTGTCTGAATATAACAAGTCCATATCCAAAATACAACCCGGCATTGAGGCTGACTTTAATGCATCGGAAAATATTAATCTTACGGCAGGTTTTAAATATTATAGTGAAACAGGTAAATACATCGATAATACAATGTCGTTTGGGAATCAAAAGAACAGTATCACAATTTCGAACACTACTTTTTATGCACAAGCCTTAATAAAAAACAACATTGCTAATATCACGCTTGGTGGTAGGGTTGAAAACAATAGTGAGTACGGAATAGCCTTTGCCCCTCGCATTGGGTTCACAAAGTGTTTCGGCAGGTTGCATACTAAACTCCTGTTCAGTCAAGCTTTTCGATCGCCTACGACAGGAAACATCTACGACGTTTATGAGGCTTTCTATTCTGATAGTAATTCGGATCTTGAGCCGGAGAAGACTCGAGTTGCAGAATTTGAAGCAGGGTACAAACTGAGTAAAGATATGGCTATTACAGCCAATATTTTCTACATCAACATAGACAAACCTATCATTTTTGGTGAATATACTTACGAAAACATAGATCAAACCGGCACCAAGGGGTTTGAACTGGAATACAGAATCCGGAAAAACTGGGGCTATATCAACGCCAATTACTCCTATTATTCAGCTAAAGGAATCAACAAAGTAACCGAATACTCTGTGCCCGATGCAAAGGGCAGCCTGTTGGCTACGCCCCAACATAAAGTTGCTTTGAATGGCAGTTTTAACCTGACAAAAAAACTAACCTTTAACCCGACAATGACTTATTTAGGTAAGCGTTACGCAACTGTCAAGTCGTTTTATAATACTGAAATTGATGACTATGATCTGTCCGACTCTAAAATCAAACCAACTTTGTTAACCAATGTTTTCCTTAATTACAGAGATGTACTGATCAACAATCTGAACATTGGGGTTGGCTGCTACAATCTGTTAGATAAAGATCACAGATTTATTCAGGCATATGATCTAGGCATGGACGAAAGTAAACTACCACTACCAAGCCAAACAAGAGAATTTATTATAAAGTTGAGCTACAAATTATAGTATTTTCACGTTCAACTACAAATAAAAGTCTCCATCTGATTAATACTAATAATTTATCAAAACAAAGGGGCAGTCTCAAAAGAGCTGCCCCTTTGCATTACACCACTGTTGGCCTGAGCTAGAAAAAAGCCATCCATAAAATATGGATCAAACCAACTTTCCGGTCATTGGCTATTCAACACTAAGGCGTTGGTTAAAAAATATATGGATGAAGGTTTTGAAAATGATACCCGAGAGCCAGTCCGTTGTAAGCCTAAATCACTAGTCTAGGAACGGTTCTATATAACCATCAGGGGAATTAGAACTGTTCCCTGAATTTTCTGAAAGGAATAATTCAGTGCCGGTCCATAAAGTCGGGTGTTTGGAGTATAAAGTTTAAATACAAGGCGTGTGTGTTTAATTCAAACCGCAGTATACCAGCGTATATGAGGATCTGGATTTTGAGTAACAACGCAGTAGTTGGACTTTATAGACGAACTCTTAATAGCAGTACATTTAATTTAAGGAACGGTTCTGATGGACTGCTTGCTTATAGAGAACCGTTCCCAATTTCCGGCATTTGAGAAGCAATAGCATTGCAGGTTAACTTTAGGAACGGTTCTATATAACCATCAAGGGAATTAGAACCGTTCCCTGACTTTTCTGAAAGCAATAATTCAGTGACTGTCCATAAAGTCGGGTGTTTGGAGTATAAAGTTTAAATACAAGGCGTGTGTGTTTAATTCAAACCGCAGTATACCAGCATATATGAGGATCTGGATTTTGAGTAACAACGCAGTAGTTGGACTTTATAGACGAACTCTTAATGGCAGTACATTTAATACCCTGAATGTGCTTGATGTTATTTAAGGAACGGTTCTGATGGACTGCTTGCTTATAGAGAACCGTTCCCGATTTCCGGCATTTGAGAAGCAATAGCATTGCAGGTTAACTTTAGGAACGGTTCTAT
>JBNKRV010000305.1:0-14820 GCA_050296935.1 Marinilabiliaceae bacterium
CCCGACTTTATGGACAGACTCTAATTAGAGTCTGTCTATAAATATTAAATATTAGTAAATCAGATTATTATCGAGAGTTGTTTTAATTTTACTATTATTATATTTAAAACAAAAATGCAACTTTTCGAAGATTTCAAGATACGCTTTGAGCAACCCAATTGGAAAAATGACCTTGAATTAGGTTTGATAGACAGCATATTAGAACGGCATCCTCATATAATTTCAACTCTTGGTGAAGATATTACAGACAATTCTGTGCCAAACCAATTTGGAAGGAAGGACACTCCGAGTGTCGAACAAATAGTGCGAGCCGGTATTTATAAAGAACTCAAAGGTCTGGATTATCGCCAACTGGAATACCATCAGGAAGATTCACGGATTGCGTGTCTGTTTATTAAAATAGACCCATTGCGCCCTTATAGTTTCCAAATGTACCAGAAGTATATTTCCCGCATAAAACCGGAAAAACTAGGAGAACTGCTCATTGAATTAAACAAAATAGCGATAAATGAAGGGCTGGAGGATATAAAAAAGGTAAGGCAGGATACGACAACTATCGAAACCGACATTCACCACCCCACCAACAATTCACTTATATGGGACTGTATAAGAAAAAGCAACGATCACCTAAAGAAGCTCAGTGAAGGAGTAAAAGGACTGTCATACCGCGATTATACCAAAGGGGCGAAAAAAACATATTTCAAAATAAACAACACTGCTGCCAAAGATAAAAAACAGAAATTGTTCATAAAGCAATTGCAAACATTCACAAAGAGTATCAATCAAGTATCCAATGTGATAAAAAAAAAGGACATTTGCGATAGCATTCAGGCCATGGCCTGCATTTACATGCTAGAAGACCTTTTGCCTGTAATGAAACAGGTATACGATATTTCATATAGAAAAGAGATAAAAGGCGAAAAAGTATTGAGTGGCGAGAAGATATTTTCAATATTCGAACGCCACACCGATATAATAGTGAAAGGAAGCCGTGATATTGTGTTCGGGCACAAAATAAACCTCACATCGGGCAGGAGCAACCTTATTTTGGACTGTTATTTTGAAAGGGGCAACCCTGCAGACACAAAACTATATGCTCCAACGCTTGACAGGGTAATCGACAATTACGGAAAAACACCTCGTGACTGTGCCGTGGACGGAGGGTTTGCAAGCAAAGAAAATATACGACATTCGGTCGAAAAGGGGGTGACCAATGTGGTATTCAACAAAATAGTGGGCAGCATGCAGAATGTAACGGGCAGTAAGAATATGGAATCCAGATTGAAAAAGTGGCGAAGTGGTATCGAAGCAAACATCTCAAATTTAAAGCGCGGTTTTAACATACACCGTTGTAACTGGAAGGGGTGGACGCATTTTCAGGCGAAAGTAATGTGGAGTGTGTTGGCTTACAATATCAGGGTAATGTCCAATCAGTTGGTTGGCCAAATGGATGTTTCCATTCAATAATTATCTGTTTTTATAGTATTAGTATCATGTCAATCAATGGGAGAAGTATGCTCAAAATTTAAGAAATGTGACAAAATAGACCTATAACACATCGTGATTGTCGTTCGCGACATAAAGTGACACCCACAATGACGAAAAATGACCCGGCTAACATCGTTTTTTAGATAATTATTGGATCAAAAACTCAAAAACACCCGACTTTATGGACAGACACTATTTAGTCTGTCATATGATCTTTTAAACTCCTATTCTTATATTGCAGCGGCTGGATTAACTGGCCTGATATTTATAGCCATCGGCTCCATAAAAGCAGATAATCCACAGGATAGTTTAATAGTAGGTAGTTAGCAGTAGGCAGTATTCAGTCTACAGCATTTACGACTGTAGACTGAATACTGTGGACTGTAGACTACGTCTACCACCAATCAGGATAAAATGATATACCAACAGAAACCGGGTATAATTCAGGTGCTTTATTTTTATTAAACAGAGGAGATAAATAGTAGGATCCGTAAAAATTTAAATCTTTATACCCCAATCGAACCTGCGCACCATACCTAAAGTCATTCAGGTTAAAACTATCCCGGTTTTTATCCTTTGTTTTTTCCCCATCTATATTTGTAACCACCTTTGTATGGGAACTGATACGGTATCCAACAACGGCTCCTGCTGAAATATAAAAACCATCCCTGCGTTTTTTACTAAATTGCAGCTCAAGAAGTAAGGGAGCATTAAGATACAATGTTGTTAGCTTCGATTTTATTAAATCTTCCTCAATAGTATTGTAGGTTAGCATTCCAATTTCATCTTTCAAGGGTACAATAGGGTTATCGAAACGGTAATTATTGAACGTTAATCCTAATCCGGTAACTAACCCGATATTCCCTCTTTTGCCCAAAGGTATGTCCTGTTGTAATATATTTGCCGACAATCCTACGGACTTTCCCGAATTTAATGAGAGGTAATTATACTCATCAGGTAAAGCTATATCTCCTGATTTAGTGAGATATGTATTAAAACCCAAATCAACCCCGGTATAGTGCCCATTAAATGATCTTACTGTCTTTTTCTTTCTCTCTTTCCTATAATATTCATGCTTATTTCGCCCTTCAAAACTCACTTCTGTTGATCCGTCTTCTTTAATAATCTGCATACTTGAACCAAGTAAATTGATATTAGTCGTATCTCTTTCTAAAATGTTGCCACTATAGCTTTGTTTGTCAACAACTGCAGGAGACACTTCAATACTTTCTTCAGTAATATCAGGTTGATACTCCGTTGGATTTCCATTTTCATCGATATACAGCACATGGCTATCTTTTACAGCACGCGCTATTCCATCATTGAAATCGCCAATTTGCTGATAGATACAGGGGATTATTTCCTGTCCGGTTTCATTGATATATCCCATCTTACCATTTTTCAGAACCTTAGCACGACCATCTTCAAAATCCCATATTTTCTGATATATGGTTGGAATAAATTCATATCCTGACTCATTGATAAATCCCATTTTTCCGTTATTAAACACTTTGGCCCTCCCATCTTCAAAGTCCCAGATCTTTTGATACTGTGCACTAATATACTCATTCCCGGAATCATTAATATACCCTACTTTACCATTTCTCAATACTCTTGCTTTACCATCTTCAAAGTCCCAAATCTGATCATACTTACAAGGGATATATTCATTCCCGCTTTCATTTACATAACCTACCTTACCACTTCGCATAACCCGTGCACGTCCATTTTTAAAATCCCATATCATATCATACACCGGCGGCACAACAAGTTCTCCTCTCACGTTATATATGCCAAGCTTTCCTTCTTTCAAAACTTTAATATTTCCGTTTTCCTGAAGGTTCCAGACTTGTTCATTTTCGCAAGGAATAATCAGCTCACCAGTTTGATTGACCAAACCGATTTTGCCTGACTGCATTACCCGATAATATCCACCATCAATTTCCCAATATCTATCGTATATAGATAGGAATGTACTATCCTGTGAATAGGTATTTACAAGAAGTAATGAAAAAAATAATATGCTTAAGAAGTATTTCATGCGTTTAAAGAATTAGTATTAAGACATAAGTATCAAGACTCAGGATGGAATTACTGCACTTATAACAAGCCATAGTATTTCATGTTATTTATCCTGTGTTTATAAAACTTAATCATGATCGTATCACTTAAATAATATTTTCAATTGTCGTTTTATTTGTTCTACTGCATTTTGAGAGAACTCACAAAAAACTCAAAGATAATAATGCAACTCGTTAAAAATTCATCAATGTTAAACCAATACTGTACGGATATACTTCCGGACCTTTATCTTTTTCAAAGAGGGTAGAAAAGTTATAGGTTGCATAAAGTTTGATTACATTAAATCCAATCTGAAACATTGCACCATACTGAATTGGATTCAAATTAAGATTATCTCTGGCTTTGTCTTTATCACCGTTGGTATACACCACCTTTGTATGCGAACCAATGCGAAAACCTCCATAAAGTCCTGCCGAAACAAAAGCTGCAGATCGTCTGGTTGTGGATGGGATCTGAGCCTCTAAAAGTAATGGGATATTGATAAATGAAGTAACAATTTTACTTTTCTCAACTGTCTGGTCAGTGACCGGAACTCCTACCGTCATACCATTATCATCAGTAGTTACTTTATATTGATTGTCATGACGATAATTATAAACCGTCCAACCTAAACCAGTTACAAGTCCCAGATTCTTCTTCCGTTTTTGTAAACCAATATCATACTGAAGTAAATTAATGCTAAAGGCCATTGATTTACCTGCATTCACATCCAGAAAGCCAGCTCCTTCTGGCAATGTGCCATTAAAATCGGGTCCGAAGTAATTATTAAAACCTAATTGCACTCCTGCATAATGACCTTTAAAAGATTCTCGGGGAACATATACCATACGCACATTTGTTTTGTTATCATCTTCAATAAACTCGAACCTTTTTTGACCTATTGTTATTTTTGCAACCGTATCATTATGCTCCTGTACCTCAATTCTGGCTTTTGGAAAACCTACAATGGCGCGGTCGCCATCCTCATCAATAAAAACCACATTAACAGCTTCCTTTGTTTTTTCCTTTTTCTCTTTTTCTTGAGAAAATACAGACTGCGTAACGAATAAGACACAGATTACCAATGTTGTATATATTTTTTGCATAGCCATTTGTTTTAATTCAATGTTATAATGAAAAGCTTTTCTGAATGTAGGACGCCCGAGCAACTAATTTGTTACAGGCAAACTTTTAATTTTTCTGGATACCGAAATAGTCTCTGATTTAAGTTGATAAGCCACCAAATCCCCATTTTCGTTTACAAATTTTTTCACTTTGGCTTTGCTACCGGATATAAAATTAATAACCTTAACACCACTGCTTATAGCCCAAGCTGATTTTGAAAGACGTTCACTTTCAACCTGAATTTGTCTCTCCATAGCCAAATAATACTTTTCTTGTTCCTCCAGATTATGTGCTATAACCAAAGGCATCATGGCATTTAATCCCAGCTCGTATGCATTAAGCTTACCACCGGTAATTTCAATTTGTGGCGACTTAGCAATAATAGGATCGATAGGTTCATATTTCTCTCTTTCTTTGTAATCGGAATCCGTAGAATTATTTTCTTGTATATGTTGTTTTCTGTCTTTTTTATTAGTGACTGAATCTTTCAATACTGTTGATTCTTCAGCACTTGTATTCTTTGCTTTCTCTATATTTTTCTGAGTAGGTACTACAATGACTGACGGAGCATCATTAACTGCAACACTTTGAATATTATTAGCAGACTCCTTTAAAAATGGCAAAGTCGCTATGCTTAGTACAATAGCAATAGTAGCTGCTACACTAACCTTTTTGAAAGTAGCCACACTAAACACGGGAATCAGACCAACCCGTTTAATAGTATCTTTTGCCGGAAACGTTATATGCTGATCCTTTTTTAAAATGGTATGCTGATAGGCTTGAGATAAGGAACCGGCTTCTTCTTTATTTGCAACACTCTTTTTCCATAAAATTTCTTCACCGTTTAATTCTCCTTCAATTTCTTTAATGGCAATATAATCTTCATATGGCATTTCAAACTCATCAGCTTCTGTTTTGATCAATTTACTTTTGGCATTAAAGATATCGTTATCCGGTACTAAAATGGTTTTATCCAACCCTTCTAACTCTTTTTTTAAATCAGGATTCCTATCCAGAAACTGCATAAAAAGTTCCTTGTCTGAATCAGAAAGAACTCCATCCAGATAATCCATCATATATATTTCGTAATTGTCCTTGGATATCATCATTCAAACTAAAACTTCAATTTTACCTATGTAGTTTTTCAAAAATTGTCGGCCCCTGAAAATATATACTTTAACCTGAGCTTCAGTCAGCTGTGTTATATCAGCAATCTCCTTATACGAATACCCTTCGTAATCCCTTAGTAATATCACATTTTTCTGATCTGGCGGTAACCTGTCTAATGCCTGATGCAATACTTCATTTAAATCAGAATAGGTTTCGTTTGTGAAATACTTATTGTCATCTGCTTTGTCCCATTCAGCTTTATACTTATCACGACGAATTGAATCAATAAGTGTATGGTACGCCGTTGAAAACAGATAACTCTTAACTTTGGTGTACGAAATATCCTTATGGTTTTTCCACACTTTTTCAAAAGTATCCTGCACAATATCTTTTGCCCGATCTGTGTCTTTTATATTTTTCAACACAAACCGATAAATATTGTCGGAATAATCCTTTACACTTGTATTGTATTCATTTACTGTCATCCAGATTTGCAGCAAGTTTATGTGTGTGACGCCTAAGTGGGAATAAAGTTACAGCAGAAAATAAAAAAATACCATTATTATTTGTCATGTTATTAGTTCGCTTGTAATGCCTAGTATTCGAAATCGAATTTTAGATTAACCTCATCAAACATCATTTAATAATCTACAACTTAATATTCCCCAACCCATAAGCATTAGAAGGATACAGTATTCCATTCTTTAATTCAAACAAATCCTCAAAAGGATCTTCAAGTAAATCCAGATGCCCGTCCAAATCGGCATATTCAATATTCGGCCTACTCAGGGCAAAGTGTAATCCGGCCGAAATACCCAATGCACATTCATCAATACAACCTACCATTACTTCTAAACCGGCAGCTTTGGCAACCGAACTAATATGCTGTGAAGTGAGGATACCACCTACTTTCATAATTTTAATGTTGATCATATCAATTAAATCGTTACTGGCCAATCGAAAGGCATCTTTTAATGTTTTGATACTCTCATCGGCCATTACAGGTATATCAATACTTTGAGTTACTTCACCCAAATGAGCTTCGTGTTTTTGCATAGTGGGCTGTTCCAGAATTTCTATTTTAGCGCTCTTTGTCCGGTTTATAAATTCGATGGATTCTGCAGGCGTATAACCCTGATTTGCATCATAACGAAGCAGGAATTCATTCCCGCATTTTTCTCTGAGCTTCATGATTCTTTCAATATCCTCATCTAAATTTAAACCTCCTTTAACCTTGATGATGGTGAATCCTTTTTCCAGATAATAATGTCCTTGCTCAATGGTTTCATTCAATGGCAATATGCCAATGGTTATACTTGTTGGTATTTCATTTCGAAACCCTCCCAACATCTTGTATAATGGAAGTTTTGCCTTTCGTGCCATTAAATCGTGCAATGCTATATCTACCATGGCCAGGGTGGATGAAGCTTTCGGACACAACTGCTTTAACTGGTAAACCATGCGAGCTATCTGAAACGGGGATTGATTTATGAGTAGATCCTTGATGATGGTTTCAATATTGCTAATCACATCTTCAGGTATTTCTCCGGTTACTTCTTTATCAGGAGCCGCACATCCCCATCCGGTAATTCCTTTGTCAGTATTTATCTTGAGAATAACATTAGTGGCTTTATTCACCGTTTCATATGCAATGGTATATGGAATTGCCAATGGCATATCGAGCCTGAAATATTCGATGCTGGTGATTTTCATAGGGAATATGTTAGTATTATGTATAAGTATCAAGATAACGGATTATTAAACACAAAGACACAGGGACACAGAGGTTTTTCTTTATTATGGATACATGTTAAACGATACAAAGTACATTATTGAAAAGTCAAAATCCAATAATAAACGGCTTAAAAAATCAATACCTGTTTTGGTATAATTTTGAGGATGGCGTATTTTTTATTGTCTCTACAAAATCCACCATTTTACGTATCATAATCTCCCACATTTGCTCCCCTTTTTCGGCAGTTGCTTTAGTTGCATTACCCATTACTCCGGAATTGGTAAGCTTTTCTGTATGTACATACCAACTTACACCCCGATCAGATGTGTAATCCAAATACTCATTATCTAAATCCAGAGTATCATCCACCGCTTTTTCCATATCTACTAATTCTGGTCGGATGGCCAATGTAGTACTGGTTTCGATTTCTCCGGCATGAATATCGTTATGGGTATCAATCAGATTATACAAATCCACATCACTGGTTTCTCCGGTCTCCACACATACAAATATTCTGGCATCGCGATTGATCATCTGAGCGGCATAGGTAAGTGTTGGAACATTATCTCCATGACCGTTGAGTATTACAATTTTCTTGATTCCGTTATGAGCCAGACTCATTCCTATATCATAAATAAAAGCAGACAAGGCATTATTGGTTACAGCCAGTGTACCTTTAAACTGACTATGATGGTAGGATACGCCAAAAGGGATGGGCGGCAAAACAAAAGGTTTGGGATCCTGACAGTTTTCTGCTACTTTCCTTGCCAAATAATCCGCATCAAAATAGTCTACATCAAGAGGTAAATGCGGTCCGTGTTGCTCAATAGCTCCACAAGGCAATATAGCAGTATCCACCAATTTGAGTCGTTCTTCTATCTCAGGCCATGATAAAGTGGCCCACATATAATCGGGGTATTTCTCTTTGTTTTTCATATTCTAATAATTATAGTATCAAGTTTCAAGACGCAAGTATCAAGAAATAAAAGCTATGAACACAGAGACTCTGAGACACTGAGTTTTATTGCGAATTAAATGTTAAGTTATACAAAATATCTTTGGACAATAGTCCTGAATCAAATACTAAAAGATAAAAACCAATAACTTCCTCATCTTTCAACATCACGACATCACTTTTCATCTTAAAATTAAGTCAATTAGAAACTTTATCAGCTTTCTCAAACAGATATTTCGATTGCGTTAAAGCCTCATCATTCAATTCAATATTAACCCATTGATTTTTAACTCTTTTTACAGCACCATCGGCATACTGATAGAGTATATTAAACAAGGGTTGGCGGATATGCAAAGGCAAATCTTCCAGGTTGCTTCTTTCCTTATCGAAACGCAGTTTCATGATTTCGTTGTGCTCCCGGGCTGCTTTTTTGGTGAATTCGTTGTTTTCAATCAGGCCTTTTTCCTTCATCATAAAATACAAATGTGTTGCATCGCTACCTATCTGTTTAACCGATTTTGAAGCCAGCACTTTGAGACCATTGGCAATTTGATGATCGTTATATCCGCAGCGTTGCGGATTTTCATCCAGTGCTTTTATCATACCAATAATCCGTCTGCATTTTTCACATTTCCCGCAAGGGTACATTCTGCCATTCAACTCATGGGCTGCATGACAAGAGACCTGCTGTTCCTGAAGTTCGGGGTAACGCTTGATTAAAATCTTCATAATCAACATTTCAGACAAACTGCGCAGGATTGAATACTGATTCATATGCCAGCCCTTCGCACTGAAATACCGCGTTAAGGCATTATCGAAATATTTGCTCTGATCATACAATGCGTTGTAATGTGTAATTCCATCCAGATTACCTTTTACTGTAGTATCATATTCATCTCCTATTAAAATATTACCGATTGCTTTTTTACGTGCCACCGGAAGCACACCAAACAGAAATACAGCTACAGTCCATAATCTGA
Organism: Marinilabiliaceae bacterium; assembly: GCA_050296935.1. GTDB lineage: Bacteria > Bacteroidota > Bacteroidia > Bacteroidales > Marinilabiliaceae > Saccharicrinis. The sequence goes on from JBNKRV010000305.1 coordinate 9,455, forward strand.
CAGGGTAGATATCGGCACGAATGCTGGCAAAATTCTCCTTGATAAAGGGCATTTGTTTCACCATCCAGTTAAACATACGATCGCTGTTGCACCACGGTTTTTCGGTATTGGGCTCATTTTTTTTATAGTACCGATGAGAATTGACTGCGGTAAACCAATGACGTCCTGCTTCGTTGATGAAAACAGGATAAGGTTCTCCAATCTCCCTGATAATGCCATATGTGAGCAAACTATCTTTTCCGCCGCTGCTTAATATGGCATATTTATTACAATCGGTAACTACGTTTTCTTTCTCCACTTTTAAATTTACGAACTGCGAATTGGTAAAAACGATTTTTGCCTGTGTATACTTATCTCTTTTCTCTGGTTTTAGTGTATCGAAAGGAGCTTTCAGAAATTCATTTTTAACGAGTAGTTTATTGGTTAAAATTTCACACGACGTATTTTCCATCATATTTTTAATAAAGAGCTGATCTGCTTTATCGTACAAACCATCAAATTCAATGGTTTCAAAAAACAAACCATAGTTTAATGCTACCTGAGCTAACATCATAGAAGCCATATTTACATCCGCAGCACTCTTTTTATTGAAATAAGGTTGCTCGTAGGAATAGATTAAATCAGAGGAAAGGATTTCGCCCGACATCTTTTCAACCTCATATGTGGCTTTCACCTTTTTAGTCTCAATGTATATATTTTTAACCGAAAGCCTTTTCAGCACTTTAAATGACTCGATTGTAATCATTTCAAATAAGATTTTAGTAATTGCACTAACTCCTCAGCTCCATATTCCAATACATCAAAAGCAGGTAATCCGGTTTCTTTGGTAATGGCTTCACAAGCCGGTAATATTTCATCTTTGGCCATTTCTTCATGGTTCACGGTGATAGCAATTACTTTTTTACCCGAGATGGTTTCGATGGCGTTAATCTGTTCTTTAACAGGATGTAGCACATAACCCGGGAAACCATCATATTCCAACCGTTTTGGTGCATGTTGCACAATAACAAAATCAGGACGACCCGCTGCTAAAATTTCAAATCCACCCGGATAAGCCGGGTTCATCAGGCTACCTTGTCCTTCAATGACAATCAAATCCGGTGACTCATTTTTCCATGCCTCGTAAACAATGTGCTCAATTTCACCTGACACAAAATCATTGATACAGCTATCCATAATCATAGAATATCTGGCTCCCTGCATCCAGGCCGTTTGTCCGGTACCTGCCATTTCTGCTTTTAATCCGGCTTTGCGAAAAGCATGAACCAATATCCATGCAGTAGTTCTTTTCCCTATGGCAGAGTCAGTTCCTAACAAGGCTATTTTTAAACAATCCACTTCTTCAATTTTGCCGGAGAAAAAATGTAGCTCATCTCTATCCGGAGTTCGTCGCACATCGCGTATGCGGCAATTATTCTTCTTTGCTATTGCCATTAAAGCTTCATCTTTGTACAAAAAATCGTGAAGTCCGCTATCTACATTGAGTTTTAATTCGAGGGCGCGCTTTACACATTCCCTGGCTTCGGCAGGTAACCGGCCACCATCGGGGGCTAAACCAATGACCAAAGAACCGGGTCTATTCTCCCAATCCTGTTTATCCATTGCTTCCTCCAGATCTTTATAAATAAGAATACCATTGGATTTTCCATCAAGTACCAACCCTGCATCCCGGCCTGCATAGGTATGATCAATGATACCAACAACGTCATATCTTTCTGTAAAACGAACCAAACCATGTGCTGTTTTTCCATTAGGCGTGTTAAAAGCACCATCGCAGTATACGAGTGCTTTGCCATCTATTGTTTGTTTCATATGTTATATTTTCAGTATAAAGCATTAAGAGTAAAGGCAAAAGACTGATAAACACAGACTCATTCATGTTTTGCTATAAGTTATTGGCTCCTGGCTCCATCATTTACCTTGTTATAACTAACGGTTAAAGCCCAATAGCTAACAACTAATAACCTAAACTATTTCAATATTTACCAGTTAATATCGCGACATAACGGTCGTTGATCATTTCTTTTTTATCGTGCATCTGCAACAGTGCGATCAGGCCTGATGTTGATGCGGGTAATATTCTGTATCCTTCTTTTCTGTGCAGAAAACTGCTCATGTCTTTCATTTTTTTATCACTGATATGATAAGCTTCACCGCCGGATTGGCGAATAGCATAAAGGGCTTCTTCTCCATCAAAACTATGCCAGTTAATAAGTGGCTCGTTTATTACTGTTTCTCTGATCACTTTGGGATCAATATCCTTACAACACTCCAATCCGGCTTTAAAAGATGTGATAATTGGATTTTTATAAGCCGCTGAACCGGCCACAAACATTGGTATCCTGGATGTTTTCCCTCTTTTATACAAACTCACAAAACCGCGATAAACGCCTGCAAGTAAAGTGCCGTTAGATACAGGTGCTGCAATATATTTAGGCGCATCCCGCAGCTGATCGTATATTTCGTTGGCAATTTCAGCGTAAGCTTTAATCTGCAATGGTGTATTGACTCCTCCCGGATTCGCATCATACCATTCATTATCTGTAGCCAGCTTACTTGATTCTGTAACAGTATCTTCATAAGTACCCGGAAGTCTGATAATTTCAGCTTCAAAACTCTCCATCTCCTTAACTCGCTCAGTATGATATGTCTCCGGAATAAATATTTTACACTTCATTCCTGCAAGAAAAGCTGCATAAGCTACTGCCACCCCATAATTACCACAGGTAGCCAACGAAATAACATCGTAATCCCTTCGAAAGGCATCATGAACCTGAGCAAAGGCTATGCGATCTTTTTGTGTACCAGTTGGATTTTCACCTTCGTATTTAATATATAACTGACGAATACTCAATTCCCTTTCAAGGTTGCGAGCCCGGTTTAACGAAGTATCCCCCACTTCAATGGAAATAATATCTTCGAAATACTCAATACGATCAATTATAGGTAATTCCGAATCTTTAACCATATCACTAAGATTTCTTACTTCTTTAGTAATTTTTATTTCTGCGGACTTAACGCCATCAAGAATATTAATCATTGTAATAAATTGAAAAGGTATGCTCTACTTACCCAAGTTAAGGAAACCCATTAAATTATCATTAGGAATATTAGTTATTTCTAACGCAACATGTACTATGTATTAAATTATTGATATGCCATATAAATTATTGAAACATAGCGAGCTATGGTGATAAAATTTAGAGAAGTAGATCGGTCATGTAATGAAAAAATAGTAATTCCCACTTATAAACCACTGTTTTCTTCGTCGCATTTGCTAACCATAGCATGCTGTGCCTTTGCAAATATTCCTTGAAACAAATTATTTATAAGCGGTCTGAGCCATTAATTTTATGTCGAACTGAGGTTATTATACAGCTTTGAGCCAGATTCGTTCAGGTTATCAAACATATACAAAGGTACCTGGCCAGAATGGCTTCCTCCCTGCGAAGTGTGTGTTTACTAAATGTTCATTTGTTATTGTGAAATGAATTATTATTTTTGCTTTATTATCACATAGTTAACAGATTTAATAATATTGACATTGTCGTTTTACTACCATATAGGCATATAAACGTCAATGACGATATGGATGTGTTAGCGGCAAGCAAAAAAAAACTGCATAAATGAAAACATATCTTGATACGAATATTTTGTATTATGCACATTCTGGAAAAAAGATTGATGTAGATATTGAAGGACAAAAAATCACTTCAATAAATGCATTGGAATTTTTAAAAAATATCGAAAAGACACATTCGAATAAAGCTAAATATCATATCCCTAGAACGAGTTCACATTTACATTGTAGAGAAATACTTGGAGCAAAAGACTACTTTAAGAAAAGAAATCATCCAATAAGCAAAAGACTTTCTGACTATGTGATATTTGATTTTGCACAAGATTTCAAGAGCTATGCTCTTTATAATAATGAATCAATTTCACAGGTGATAAACAATAAGTATAATGAGTTATTTTATCTTACAATATCGTTTCTTGAAAAGTCAGAATATAAAGATATTCGAGGAAAATTTGATTTTATATTAAAAAACCAATTGCATTGTGAAAGTATAGCTGAGAATGATATTGAATTAGGATATGAACTACTTACTCAGTTTATACAAAACCATTCACTAAAGGAGGACTTTAGGAATTGTTGGAATGATATTCTAATTCTATCGAAAAGTATTAATGAAGGAGGAAAGCTAATAACCTCGGACAAACTATTAAATAAGTTTGCAAGTGAGGTCTATGAGGGTCAAATAACTAAAAAAGATGGATTTTTAGAAATACAATTTCCAAATGAAATTGAAAAATCTAAAAACATTGAGAAACTGGAAAGTAAGGGTTATATAAACCGAGGTTGGAACTATAAAATCAGAAAAGGAAATTAAAATCAGATGGCTAAATGTATTTTTTGCAAACAGAATTCTGAGAATTCAAAAAGTATAGAACATATAATTCCTGAATCGCTGGGTAACGTAGACCATATTTTGCCTAAAGGGATTGTTTGTGATTCATGCAATAATTACTTTGCCATAAAAATCGAGAAACCTCTTTTAGACAAACCTTACTTTAAAAATATTCGTTTCAGAAATTTAATTCAAACGAAAAAAAGGAGACTTGTTCCCGATAAAGCATTACTGATGCATCCGAAAGGTGGTTGGGTAGATATGTGGTTAGATGATAAAGGATTTATATTCAAAAATGAAGACTCTGAAAAAACTAGCCTTATTGTAAATGGAGAATGTAATAGTTTAATAATACCAATATGCCCAGACCCTGAAAAGGAAGATTTTATAGTCTCTCGTTTTCTGGCAAAAGTTGCATTAGAGTCCTTGACCTTGAAATTTATAGACTCAAAAGAATGGATAGAAGAAATAATAGAAAAAAAAGAGTTAGACCCTTTACGAGAATATGCTAGATTTGGAAAAGGTAACATATGGGAATATAGTCAAAGACGTATTTATAGTGAAGAAGATAGATTTTCTGACCCAATTCATCACCCAGAGCCATATGAGATATTACATGAAATGGACTTTTTATATATCGATAATAAAATTCTCTACTATGCATTAGTGATAATGGGTATTGAATATGTTATCAACTTGGGAGGTAGCGAAATAGAATATTATGAAAATTGGTTAAAAGAAAATAATAATGTTTCGCCAATTAGAAGATATTCTGAATTTATGATAAAAAAAAATAATGCCAGCCGCTAATCGAGTAGCCAGCCACTAGGCAAAAAGCCTAGTGGAGAAGCTCTCACAGCACCTAGCATACGCGATCTTCGCTCCTTCCTTTCATTTATAAAGTCCACTGGACTTTCCAAATGAAAGGAACATACTAGGCGGTTCTCTACACCA
>JBNKRV010000306.1:0-13364 GCA_050296935.1 Marinilabiliaceae bacterium
TTCATAGCTTTTCAGTAAATAATCGATTTACGGCTCTAAATTTTATCACCATAGCTCGCTATGTCTCAAAAATTTATATTGTAAATCAATCATTTACTGAATTTTGAGCTCGCTAATTTTAATCGAACTCAGGTTATTATAATTGTGTTTGATTTAGATAAGGAATCATTTTAATCTTTATTAATGAACCTTTCTATAAATTAATACGTATTATTGCACAATTGTAATATCAAAGCTGGTTGTAATCAGGAATGATAGTGGGGTAATTTTAATATTGATATGAAGCTGACTTTTATTGCGTTTTTAATTCTTTCAATTTTTATTGTTGTAGTTGATTTATTGGGTTTCTTGATTTGGAAGAGAGAAACTGAAGGTGAAAACAATAAATTTCATAAAAGAATTGCACTTCTGTTATTTGTTGTAATTCCGGTATTTGAGATCATTTCTTATTTCTATTTAACACAACAAATACGTCACGCATCATCTCCTGTATTTTATCTTTGGTTTATGGCAGCAAATGCTCTTTGCCTGCTTATATACCTGCCTAAAGTTGCCTTTCTCTTTTACTATCTTATTTTTATGGGCGTTTCCATATTAACAGAAGCCTTAAGGAATAAAAAATATTCAAAGGAGCAGACTACCATTAAATATCCTAAGATTAGTAGAAAGAAGTTTGTAAGCCAGATTGGAATTATATTAGCCACAGCACCTTTTATTTCAGTGCTCTTTGGTATGCACCGGGGACGCTTTGCTTTTTTCTCAAGACAACAGCGTTTGAGTTTTCCTAATTTACCTTCGGCTTTCGATGGTTTTAAGATTATTCATATTTCAGATATTCATTTAGGTTCTTTTGCAAGCAATTATCATAAGCTGGAGGATATTGTTGAAATAATCAATAATGAGCATGCAGATGTAATTTTCTTTACCGGAGATTTAGTAAATAATTTTCATGAAGAAACATTTGGGTGGGAAAGAGTATTTTTAAAGCTGAAGGCAAAGTATGGTAAGTTTTCAATCTTGGGGAATCATGATTATGGAGATTATACAGATTGGGAATCTCCTGAGGCAAAAATGAGGAATTTTTTGGGTATAATGGATGCTCATGAAAAATTTGGATTTAAATTATTAAGAGATCAATCTGTTTCATTAGAGATTGGGGGAGATGAAATTGCGCTTACAGGAGTTGAAAATTGGGGCCATGATCCATTTCCAAGATATGGCGATTTAAATGTAGCTCAAAGGGGTACTGAGTCCTATCCGTTTAAGATTCTTTTGTCACATGATCCGGATCATTGGGATGCAGAAGTAATTGATAAAACGAAGTATGACCTTACTTTAGCTGGCCATACACACGGGATGCAATTTGGAATTGACTGGAAAGGATTCCGGTGGAGTCCTGCTAAATATAAGTTTAAAAGATGGGATGGATTGTATCAGCATAACAATCAGTTTTTGTATGTGAATAGAGGCTTGGGATTCTTAGGGATGCCTGCGCGTATTGGTATGCCACCAGAAATTACTGTAATACAATTAAGTAAAGGTACAGTTAATACAGAACCTATGTAATCAGTAAGTTTAAACAAATCCGGGTGTATACACTGAATAAATTCATTCATTCGAATGAGTTATATATACTTATTCTAATTCATATATGTTACCGTAAAACGGTTTTACCTGAACTCCAACGCCATTTGTAATGGCTATTTCCTGTGGGAAATTAATCCTGTTGTCGCGATCAAAAAAGTCGATTCCTTTAAAGAATTTTTTATTTTCCACACCCATGGTAGAAAAGGCGTGTGCGGGAATTTTTACACGGCACTTTATAGGTTCACCTGAGAAATTAACAACAATCAATAGAATCTTTTCTTGATAATATCTTAGAAATGCATAAAGTTTTGAAGCGTCAAATACCGTGTTTTCATCTTTGTTAGCCCACATTAAATCATAAAACTTACCATTTTTTATGATATCTGATTCATGTATGAAATTCAGATATTTTTTGTACCAGTTTCTTAATTCAATGGTGTCATTATCCAGTTTCTCAAGGTTAAAATGGCCTTCGTTAACCCAGTCCTGATATAATTTTACTCCCCAATAATCAAAAATAGTTGTCCGTCCATCAATACCACTATATCCCTCTTCATCCATTCCGCGTTCACCCAGTTCTTGTCCGAAATAAACCATTAGAGGGTTGGAATATAATGCACCGGAAATAATCATTGCAGGTATTGCTTTTTCAGCTTCACCGGCAAAGTACGGGGAAGCAATTCTTTGTTCATCATGGTTTTCCAGAAAGAATAGCATGTGCTGATGAATGCCGTTTAAAATATCCCATGCTCTGGTTATGGCATCAGGTTGGCTATGGCCTTGAATAATAGCCTTTAAGGTGTCATACAAACCAACTTTGTCGTATAAAAAATCAAAACCACCATAGGTAATATACTGCCTGTATAAATCCGGATTATATACTTCTGCAATAAAAATGATTTCCGGATGTATTTCCTTTACTTTTGGAATTACCCAATGCCAGAACTCTACAGGAACCATTTCGGCCATGTCGCATCTGAACCCATCAATATTTTTATTTCCCCAGAATAATAGAATATCCAGCATTTTGCTCCAGGTATCAGGAACAGGATCAAAGTTTTTAGTGTTCTCTTGAAATATATTTACTCCATAATTGAGTTTTATTGTTTCATACCAGTCATGAATACCTGGTTTTGAAGTCATGCAATCATTGCCTGTAACTTTGGCCGGATATTCAATCAGGTGCTCTGATCCTATTGCAGGTACAGGTCCATCAAATGTTTCACCGGGTAAATAGTAAAAATTATTATGAATGTCAAAATTGACCTGTGTATTATCATCTTCTCCAAAATCCTTAATTCCTTTGGGTTTGTTATCAGATATATAGTGTCTTGCTAAGTGGTTAGGAACAAAGTCAATAATGACTTTCATGTTTTCGTTATGCGTTCTTTGAACCAGATTTTCGAACTCAGACATCCTGTTCTCAACATCTTCGGCTAAATCAGGATTGATATCGTAATAATCTTTTATTGCATATGGAGAGCCAGCCTTACCCTTTACAACTTCCGGATAATCTTTTGAAATATTATATGGAGTATAATCCGTGGTTAAAGCATGTTCAATTATTCCGGTATACCATATGTGAGAGATACCAAGTTGTTTTATTTCCTGCAATGCTTTTGGAGTAAAATCATTTAATTTCCCACATCCATTTTCTTCAATAGTACCATTTTTAATATTGTTTCTGTTTTTATTTCCAAACAGCCGGGTAAATATCTGGTAGATGATAATTTTTTCCATGTGTCAAAATGTAGCTTATTCCTGCATGATATTATATGTACTAAAATACACAATTATAACTTATATCCTGAGTTCGATTTGGTTTTTAGAATGGAGACTGTACTAAAAGATTGATTTACAGTTGAATTTTAATTGTATTTATAACCTTATGAAGGTATTGTTCCTGATATATCTGATGTATACAATATTTTAGTTTCATTAAAATATACTTTTAATTGTAAGTTTTAAAGTATTTTTATGCGATTTAACAAAAATGAATGTAATGTGGAGCATGCCTAAATGTTTGATTATATATGTGTTTGTAATAATGTGGTTTCCTGTAAATGCACAGTATTATTCCTCCGGAGCAGATCCTGCATCCACAAAATGGTCCAGAATTGAAACTGAAAATTTTAAAATTGTATTTCCTGATTTTTATGAAGAGCAGGGGCAATATATTGCCAAAGTAATGGAGAAAGTATATCGTTTGGGATCAAAGTCATTAAATCATAATCCAAAAAAAGTGAGTATTCTGGTTCATGCTCAAACTGCTTATTCAAATGGTTTTGTAACATGGGCACCCAAACGCATGGAATTGTATACAACGCCACATCAGCAAATGTATGCTCAGGATTGGATTCAGCAACTGGCCATTCACGAATTCAGGCATGTAGGGCAAATTGATAAGCTAAATAACGGTTTTTCAAAAATGCTGAGTTATATACTGGGAGACCAGGCCATTGGTGCTGTATTGGGATTGTATGTGCCCATGTGGTTTTTAGAAGGTGATGCTGTGGCGGCTGAAACAGGATTGTCAAAAGTTGGTAGAGGAAGAATGCCTGAGTTTGAACAAGGTATTAGGGCACAGGTGATGGACAAAAATATATATTCTTATAATAAAGCTGTTTTTGGTTCTTACAAAGATTATATCCCAAATCATTATGAAATGGGGTATCAATTAGTAGCGGGAGCTAGAGCTAAATATGGTGCTGAAGTATGGCAGGAGGCGCTTTCTGAAACAGCAAAAAGGAGCTATTCGATAACACCATTTAATCGTGGCATAAAGAGGGTGACTGGAATAAATAAGACTCATTTATATCGGGAAACCTTTGATTTTTTGCGGAAAAAATGGATGAAACAGGATTCTTTAACAACGCAATCTTCATATAGTAATCTGACAAAAAAAGATTCTAAGTTTGTGAACTTCAGGTTTCCAGTTATGATGAAGGATGGATATGTTGTAGCTCAAATATCAGGACCCGGGGAAATTAGTCGTTTTGTAAAAATAGATAACAAGGGCAAATATACCACACTTTATACACCAGGAAATACTGGAGACGAACCTTTTTCATATGCTGAAAATATATTGTGTTGGGCTGAGTATGTGCCCGATACACGATGGGAGAATCAAATGTATTCCGTTATTAAAACTTATAATATTTCAACTGAAAAGGCAAAGGTTATAAGTAAGAAATCAAATTATTTTTCACCGGTTATTAGTCCTGATGGGAATATTATTGCCGCTGTTCATGCGAATTCGTCAGGGGATTGTTCCATTGTTTTAATGGATAGTTCCACGGGTTCAGAGTTAGATGAGATTAGTTATAATGATAACAATTATTTATTCACGCCTTCCTGGAATAGCGATGGTAATTCGATTGTATGTGTTGCTTTAACTGGCGGGGGAAAGCAAATTGTATTGTTGGATGTATTAACTAAAAAATGGGAGCCGGTTACCAAACCATCTTTTAGTGAAATAACATTGCCCAAATGGAATCAGAATAATGAGATTCTTTTTACCGGATCTTACACTGGTAAAAATGATATTTATAAAGTAGGTGTCGAAGATAAGGTGGTCACTCAGATTACAGAGTCGAAGTATGGTGCTACAGGGGCTGTTTCGGTCTTGGGAGGTGAAAAATTGTTATATAGTAATTATACAGCAGATGGTTATCAATTAGTAAGTATTAATAAAAGTGACTTTGTAAATAATGATTTGTCTGAGGTTCAGGATAATTCTATAAAACTATATGAGGATATTAGCAAACAGGAAAACAGTGTTGTTGATGTCTCTGATATTGAGAATGAACCTGATTATAAAGTGAAAACATATTCTAAATGGAACCTTTTAAATCTTCATAGCTGGGCTCCTGCATTTATAAATATTAATGATAAAAAAGTGAGTTATGGTGCCTCCTTAATGTCGCAGAATTTATTAGGTACAACAGAAATGCTTGTAGGATATAATGCTGATTCGCAAATGAGTAGGGAGAAGTACTACTTCAATTTTAAATATCGGGGATGGTATCCTGTAATTAATTTTGAAATTAAAGCAGGTGACCAGAAGTATAAATTTAATGGGGTTTCTGACCTTCAAGGTGATTCAGCAATTTGGCAATATATAAATTCAAGGTTGTATCAAACTCAATTTAACTTGGGAACAAGCATTCCCTTTAACCTGACAAATGGTAAGATGTACAGTTTACTGCAGCCTTCCGTAGAGTATCATTATTATCACCGTACGGGTTATTCAGTTGATAAAACTTTGTTTGTGCATCAGGAATCAGGTTGGAGTCCGGTTGAAGAATCTCAATATATTATTCCTGATATGGATTATTCATCAATGGAGTATGGTTTGTATTTTCATCGAATAAAAAAGAGTAGTCAGCGGGATGTTTCTTCCAGGTGGGGACAAATTATTGAATTTAAATATCAGCATAACCCGATAGGCAAATCAGATTATGGGAGTATTTCAATGCTTCGTTCCAGTCTGTATTTTCCGGGATTAGGTTTACATCATTCTATTCGGTTAGATAATAAATACCAATATAAAACTAAAGGAGGGCAATATAATAGTAATAGTGATTTTATAACAAAATATAGATTTGGTGATTATTTTAATCTTCCAAGAGGTTATAATAGTCAGCCTAATGATCGTTTATATTCGATAAAATTAGATTATATTTTTCCTTTATGTAATCCGGATCTCTCTTTGGGAGGATTAATGTATTTAAAGCGTATCACTTCAAATATCTTTTTTGATTACAGTAAAATATGGGAAGATTATACGGTTAAAACATCAGGTTATTCATTTACACAAAAGCGTAATTTCAAATCTGTAGGAATGGAATTTAAAGGGGATATTAATGTATTTCGATTTTTATTTCCCTTAACCATAGGATATCGATATGCCCGCCTCATTAATTTAAATCAAAATTATTCTGAATTTTTAATCGGAATGAATATCTCAGGTTTTTCTCTTGGAAAATAATATGTGGTATTTGTGATGACGGTTACTCAATGGGTTTTCGATTTTTTTTTATCTTATAATTCCTTTTTTATTTCTTAATAATTCAATTGACATATATAATTACCAAAACTTCTTAATTGTTATATTTGTGAGCCAATTGGCAAAAAAAATAAGTTAACATGATTGATTTTTCGCAAACAACCATTGAGAATATGGTTGTACATCAGATAGGCGCCAGAGCCGAAGCTGAACCAATGAGGTTATCAAAAACAACAATGCAGTTACATGATGATGAAATGGTAACAGATGTATTGTTGAACTATTTTTTTAAACCTTTTAAGGAAGATTCTTACTTTAATTTTTTTCATCCGGAAGATATAGAACACAATCTGGTTTTTGTAAAAGCCAGACAATTGTTTGAAGAAGGTGGTGATTTTTATGAAGCTTCTGTCTTTTTAGCAGAATATCTATATGAAAAATCCAATCATCCTAAAATCAGAGGGGGTGAATTTTATATGGCCACATTTAATAATGTGGTGGTTGATGGAGAATTAGTAAATGCCTTAGGAATTTTCAAATCGGAGAATAAAGAAACATTTTTGAAGGTTTATTTAAAGGAACAAAACTTTGAATTAGGTACTCAGGAGGGAATTAATATTAAAAAGCTTGATAAAGGGTGCTTAATATTTAATACAGAACAAGATCAGGGATATAAGATTTGCTCTGTTGACAATATCAATAAAGGTAATGAAGCCCGGTTTTGGGTGGATGACTTCTTAGGATTGCAACCTCGTGAGGATAACTATTATTTCACACGTAATTACCTTGAGATGTGTAAAGGATTTGTTGATAATGTTTATAATAAGGATAATGAGGTAGCCCGTGCCGATCAAATTGATATGCTTAATAAATCAATGGATTTTTTTAATAGTAAGGATAATTTCAGGGAGGAAAATTTTGAGCATGAGGTAATTGGGCAACCGGAAGTTATTGAGGCTTTTAAAGATTATAAGGAAAGTTATCAGCAGGAATCGAACATTCCGCTTCGCGAGGAGTTTGATATCTCAAAGAGTGCCGTAAAAGGACAAAAGAGTACTTTTAAATCGATACTTAAACTGGATAAAAACTTTCACGTTTATATTCATGGTCGAAGAGATTATGTTGAACGTGGGTACGATCAACAAAAGGGATTAAATTATTATACACTTTATTACGAAATAGAGAGTTAATACTTAAGTTGATTTTTCAGCTCTCGTTACTATGTATTACTTAAAAGGTGATAAGAGAAGATGGTTTTGTTAGTCAGTTTGCATCAATTAAAACAAAATAAGAACTAGAACGATAAACAAGTTTTGCTGAACGTAAAAGATAATATTACTGAACCGGAAGTTTCTCAGAGACAGATATTGGATTATTGTATTCAGCATCATGTTCCTTTTGCAATTTTTAAAATGCCCGGGGAAAGTAAAAGCGTGTTATTGGTATGTAACAAGGCACAAGTTATACAACCAAATGACCTGGAGAGCTATTTAAATGCTGATGGGTATTTAATTGTTCCGTTTTCTTTTTCAGAATCCTCTTGCTTGTATATAAAGGCAGACTACGTTATAGATGATAATGAAAAGTGCTGGTCAGATTTTGAGCATATCAAAACAATAAATTCTCAGGAGAATATTGATGACTCAAAAACTTACTATGCAACATTTGAGGATTATCAAAAACAATTTGCTCAACTGTATCAACATATACTGGATGGGGATATTCGCAAGGCCATTTTATCCAGAATTAAACCCGTTAAAGATATTTCGAGGAAGGATGCTGGTGAGTTTTATTATACTTTATGTAGTAAATATCCCAGGGCATATACATTTATGTATTATACTCCTCAATCTGGATTATGGAGTGGAGCCAGTCCTGAATTATTTCTGAAAATAAATGATAATCAGGCTTATACCGTTTCTTTGGCAGGTACCAGAAAAAGTACTGGTGATGGGTTAAAATGGAATGATAAAGAGGTTGATGAACAGCAGATTGTAACTGATTTTATAACTGGAATTTTAAATAAATATGGTGTTCACGCAGCAGAAGTAAAAGGTCCGGATACTATTAAAGCCGGGAAAATTGCACACTTGCGAACGCAATATCATTTTGGAGTTAATACTATTCAGCATAAATTAGGTGAGTTTATCATGGATTTACATCCTACGCCTGCTGTATGTGGCTTACCCAAAACAGAATCCATGCAAATTATTCATGATGTTGAAAAACACAATCGTGCTTATTATGCTGGTTTTATTGGGAGAGTTAATGCCGGAAATTTGGGTTTCTTCGTGAATATTCGGAGTATGAAATTGAGTAGGCAGGGAGTAGATTTGTATCTGGGAGGTGGTATAACTGAAGGTTCAAATGCAAAAGAAGAGTGGGCTGAAACTGAATTAAAGGCCGAAACCTTAATGGAAGTTATCCGTGAAGTGCGAAAGTAATATGAGATCTGAAATCAAAAATAATTAAATGAACAAGTTATTATCAGAGAAAGCAATTGTTCAAATCTTAATTCAACAGTGTATAGAACAAGGATTAAAGGAAGTGGTAATTTCTCCCGGATCCAGAAATGCACCTTTGATAATGTCCTTTAATGCCACACCGGAAATAGAGTGCTTTACCATAGTAGATGAACGTAGCGCTGGTTTTTTTGCCTTAGGAATGGCTCAGCAATTAAGGCGTCCTGTTGGCTTAATATGTACTAGTGGATCTGCTGCTTTAAATTATGCACCGGCTATTGTAGAAGCTTATTATCAGGAAATTCCTTTGGTGGTTATGACTGCCGACAGACCTGTAGAATGGCTCGGTCAGGCCGACGGACAAACCATACCGCAATCGGGAATGTATCAAAATTACATCAGATATCAGGTGGATCTTCCGGTTGATTCAATTCATCTGGATGATCAGTGGTATACCGGAAGAGTTGTTTCTGAGGCATTTTTAAATGCAGATGGGCAAACAAAAGGTCCTGTTCATATCAATATTCCATTAAGAGAACCACTATACGGAAGAACTGAGCCCTGGGGAATTAAAACCAATGCGATTAAAGAATTATATCCGAATCAGCAATTGAGTAAAGCACAGCTGAATCAATTGGCTAATATCTGGAATATGTCCGGTTCTGTTATGGTAATTTGTGGTGTTGTTCCTCCTGATGAAGATCTGAATCATACCATTAATAAGTTAGCTGCAAATTCCAATACGGTTGTTCTGACAGAAACCACATCTAATTTAAAGGGACCAGAATTAATAGAATGTATCGACAGACAGGTATTCTCCATCAGTCCTGAAGATTCGAAAAAATTTCAACCTGAATTATTAATATCATTTGGAGGTCAGATTGTTAGTAAGCAAATTAAAAAGTTTTTACGGGAGAATCCACCCAAAGAGCATTGGCATATTTCAGTAAGTGAACAGATTATAGACACCTTTCAACATTTGACAACGGCTGTTAAAATGAAGCCAACCCGATTTTTTAGTCAGGTTTCAGAATTTATAAGTCATTCAGATAGTGCCTATAAAAGTATATGGCGCAGTCATGTGAAAGTAAATAGAGCCTGTCATGAAAAATATGTTGATGAGGTGGTGTGGAGTGATTTTAAAGCACTGTCATATATTTTTCAGCACATTCCAGATAAATGTCAGTTGCAATTGGCAAATAGTACTTCGGTAAGATATGCACAGCTTTTTCAGGATGACATAAAAGTAAATACATTTTCTAATAGGGGTACAAGTGGTATTGATGGCTCAGTAAGTACAGCTGTTGGGGCAGCTTACGTGAGTAATCAGGATACATTGTTAGTAACTGGTGATTTGTCTTTTTTCTACGATTCAAACGGATTGTGGAATAAATATCTGAAACCCGGGTTTAAAATTATTGTAATGAATAATGGCGGTGGCGGAATATTCAGGTTTATCCCAGGACCAGCAGAAACACCGGAACTGGAAGAGTTTTTCGAAGCTAAACATCAGCATTCTGCTAGGTATGTTGCCAAAGCTTTTGGGGTAAATTATTTATCTTGTCATCATGAGAATGAGTTGGAGAGTGTATTTAAAGAATTTATAAATGTAAACGATCAACCTGCACTCCTTGAGATATTTACGCCTGGTGATGAAAATGGACAAATCCTTAGGGATTATTTTAAGAGTTTAAAATAAATTGCTGTTTAAACCTCTCTGGGGTTGTATAATAGATTAAAAATAAAAATATATGAGCAAATATAGCTGGAACACCATTAAAGAGTATTCCGATATTAAGTTTGAGTTTTTTGAAGGTATTGCAAAGGTGACCATTAATCGTCCGGAAGTATATAATGCATTTCGTCCGGAGACAAATATGGAAATGTTGGATGCTTTTGAAATCTGTAGAGAAAGGCAGGATATTAATGTTGTTGTTTTGACAGGAACAGGAGATAAAGCGTTTTGTTCCGGAGGAGACCAGAAAGTAAAGGGAGTAGGAGGATATATTGATGAGCATGGCGTGCCTCGTTTGAACGTACTGGATCTGCATAAGAAAATCAGATCATTACCTAAGCCTGTAATTGCAATGGTAAATGGTTATGCTATTGGAGGGGGACATGTATTACATGTGGTTTGTGATTTAACGATAGCATCGGATAATGCACGTTTCGGACAAACGGGTCCTAAAGTGGGGAGTTTTGATGCCGGCTTTGGATCCTCATATCTGGCTCGTCATGTAGGTCAGAAGAAAGCACGTGAAATATGGTTTCTTTGTGAGCAATATACAGCCAAAGAAGCAGAGCAAATGGGAATGGTAAATAAGGTAGTACCATTGGATGAGCTGGAAGATACAACAATTCAGTGGTGTAAAACGATTATGAAAAGAAGTCCGTTAGCGCTTAGAATGATTAAGCGTGGATTAAATGCAGAACTGGATGGCCAGCATGGTATTATGGAAATGGCAGGAGATGCCACTTTAATGTATTACCTGATGGAAGAAGCACAGGAAGGAAAAAATGCTTTCCTTGAGAAACGAGATCCCGACTTTGGGCAATTCCCTAAGTTTCCATGATAGAAGGTTATTATAATACAAAAAACTCCGCAGACCTTGTTCTACGGAGTTTTTTTGTTTCAAACGTTTTTTATTTATAACCTGGCAATTTATCATGAACATTGAAGTATCATTATTGCGATTAATGAGTGCAGAGTCAGGCTCGCTTGTGCTATGCCAGGTGGAGCAATGAATTGTCTTGATTTGAAGTAATTTCAATGCATAAAAGTCTTTTTAATGTATATGGTGTGTTTAATACATAGTGTTCGACTATAATGTTCAATAACTGCGTTGTTGCTCAAAAATCAATTTCTCATTACGCTGGTATTCAACGGTTTGAATTTTTCACACGCCTTGTATTTAAACTTTATTACCCAGACACCCGACTTTATGGACATGTACTACATAAAACTATTCATTAGCATTGATCCCATTACTACAGCTAGAATGAAGCCTATAATATATAAGGCAATTACAATAATAGCCATGATTCCGATAAATTTAAAGTGCGATTTTAAATTTTTTAGTGCGTCATCCATTGTATTTCCATTAGTAGATACAATTGCCTTCTGTGATTGTGTGCTGAAATTGTAAAGATATAAGGCAGGAAAAAAATACAATATTGCTAATAGTAAGTATACAAAACTAAAAAGAATAGGAGGGAAAGGAAACATCGAAAACTGGCTTGAGGCAAAAGAAAATGCAATGCCTGATAATAATCCGCCAATCGCTATTAAACCAACAAAAATAAATCCTAGAATTGCTAAAAACTTAGCCCACTTTGAAGCCTCATAAATAAAACTGATGGCAACGTTTGATAATACGATTGAATTTTCTCTTTCAATGTTAGATTGATTTTCCATAAAATTTGATTTTGTATGTTTAATACCAATATTCCAATGATATTATTGTTATAATTTCATTCTATTAAATTTGTACTGCGTTACAAGATATCAACTTAACTATGGCTATGCCTTAATTTATTTCATAAATATTGCTTCACTCGACATGGCTCAGGCAAGCTGAGCTCTGCTGTCGTTTATTGCAATAATTTACGTATTGTATAAACTTAATATCTCTAAAATTATTTAACGCCAACCTCATAGTGAAATTGGTATAATTATTTTGTCCAGACGAAAATAGAATTTTTATTTCAATTATTCTAAAATGAACAAATAGAAAAAAGTCTAAACACCTTATTTATTCCTTTCCTTGTAATTGTTAAAAGTATCCTTCGTTTTATACCAATTAAAACTATAAATGTGCCGGTATAATGCTGAGCTAAATTCAGGCTACTTTAGGAGAGAAGTGAATTAGATAGTATCATTTTAAATAAAATGGTTTTCGATTTAATGATCAATTATTATTTATTTGTCTTGAGCGTAACTGCTATTAGTGATTTAAATATTTAATCGTTTCGTTCGAAATGGTGTTTTTACTGATTTCCAGGTATTCTTGATGATTTAAGGTCCTGGTTAAGAAACAATACATATTTGAGTTCCGTACTTAAATTATAATCCAGCCCTAACTATTCTCTGACATAAAATTCTGGATTTACTTCATTAATTATCGTTCTATCGAATGTCTTTAAAATAGATATAAATGAGGTAAATGCTAATAACCTGAGTTCGATTAAAATTAGCGAGCTCAAAATTCAGTAAATGATTGATTTACAATATAAATTTTTGAGACATAGCGAGCTATGGTGATAAAATTTAGAGCCGTAAATCGATTATTTACTGAAAAGCTATGAAT
>JBNKRV010000307.1:0-61446 GCA_050296935.1 Marinilabiliaceae bacterium
GAATGTTTGCGAAAGCATAGCGGGCTATGGTAAGCAAATATGACGCAGAAAATCGGTATTTATAAGTGACATTCATAGCTTTTCAGTAAATCAATCATTTACTGAATTTTGAGCTCGCTAATTTTAATCGAACTCAGGTTAATATGTAGATAGCCTATGATCGTATGATTTATCGATTTTATTAATTGGCAACAGGGGTGGGATTCGTTCAGTATTTTCTACTTTTTTATACAAAAGGCTCTTAATCATGACAAATCTTTGAAATTATCACTAACTTTTTAGTACATATTCGATGTGTTTTAAATGCATAAAGAATATTAATTAATTCATATGCCTTTAATGAAAAGAGAATACTTTAAATACACCCTGATAATTTTAATAATCACAATAAAATTAATTAATAATTCTTCATCTGTTTTTGCGCAGGATCAATTTACGATTGATAGCATACAGGCAAAGTATAATTCCAGAGATGAATTAGTGGATCGGGTTAATTATCTGTTCGGAATTTCAACTATCTATTTACAAAGCGATATTAATAAGAGTTTTGATTATGCTGACAAAGCCTATGTTGAAGCACAAAAAGGTGATTTGAAACCAGCAATTGCCTCGATTATAGGATACTATAGCGTGGGGGACAGTATCTCCAAAAAAACAGTTATTGAGAAAACTACCCTGAAACAGCAGGAGTACGAATTTAAAGATTCAGGACAAAGAAGAAGGCAGGAGTATTATGGATATAGAATTACCATGTATTCTGTATTGGGCATTGTAATATTTTTATTTACAGTCTTTATACTGATGATTTTACGGTATAAAAAAAGGGTAAAACAAAGTAATAATGAAAAAGAAAATCTTGAAAAAGAACTGGAGTTAAAAAACAGAGAATTGACCACCAATGTCATGTATCTATTAAGAAGGCATGAATTAATAAACAATATTTCCACACGATTAAAAAGGTTAAAATCG
The DNA here is from genome assembly GCA_050296935.1 of Marinilabiliaceae bacterium. Lineage (GTDB taxonomy): Bacteria > Bacteroidota > Bacteroidia > Bacteroidales > Marinilabiliaceae > Saccharicrinis. Next base: position 970 of record JBNKRV010000307.1, read on the forward strand.
AAGTTAACGATGGAGAATAAAGAGGTTATGCAGAAAATAATCTTTGATTTACAAGCCGGATCAGAACCTGAAGCATGGGAGGAATTTGAGATAAGATTTGAGAATGTTCATACTGATTTCTACAAAAAATTACGAAAAGTAGCATCCGACTTAACTCCTTCAGAATTAAAACTGTGTGCATTCTTACGATTGAATATGAATAGCAAGGAGATTTCAGCCCTGATTCATCAAAGTACAAAAAGCATTGAGGTAAAGCGTTCCCGTATTCGTAAAAAGCTTGGTATAACCAATACCGACGTAAATCTGGTAAAGTATTTATCAGAATTGTAAACCGATGGATAAAATGTAGTGATTTAACAGGAGTTATATCGGGTTAATAAATCAATACTGTTGCCATGTAACTTACCTTGTAATTAGTGTCTGCCCATAAAGTAGGGTGTTTGGATATTATAGACGAACACGAATTAATCATAGATTCAAATTTACAATCGGCGTTTTCCACCTTGAAATCTACATGACAAGGAATTGAAGCGGGAATTGTAGTATTTGATGTAGTTTCAAGCTAGGTTTCTGCACAAAAAATGATAAGGGTTATTCCATATAATTCCAAAAATTGAATAGAAGCACAAGTCGTATGGTTTTGATCTATGGTATAAAACTGAGTATACCGGTGATTATGATCCGACAGTTGTGGCGCAAGAATACAATAAACTGAAAACAGTAGAAAATGAGGATATATTTCAGGCGTTTTATTCGGAGAGTCAAGAGCTGTTAGGGTTTTTAGCCGCGTAGAGGTTAATGATATGCCTTTTAACGATATCCAATCAGAATTATATTGGTAATAAAAAATGAATGAAGTTTAAGCCTTCAGTAACAAATAATACGAAAAGTTCTATCAAACCTTATAACCAAGAATGAAATTATGAGATTTTTGCAGGTGCGCATAAGTATACAATTACAGAAGAAGAGAGACTGTCATGTTTTTTATAGTCACATCATTAGGGAGCTGTGTAACAAACGTGGTTGCAATATTTGTATTACTGCTCCTTAATCTTTAATAATCAATTATCAACTCTCTGTTTTTGTTAGTAATTGAACTCAATTGTACAATGCAAATGTTTGCTCTGTGAAAACGGAGGTGTAAACCCGAATTCGATTTCGTTTTTTAGCATTTACTTCATTTCTGATAATCCGTGTTAAACTTTCATATGCATGGTCAAAGAATATCTTAATTAAACTAAATTCCTTTTTTATTTGTCTTTAAATACTGTTAACTTTACTCTCTGTTTTAGTAACAAAGTATCTTGTTTTGATGTAATTTCATTTATAAAAGGCTTTTAAATACATATTATGATTTAAATTGATACTTGAAGCTTCAGTAAGGGAATTCACTCTCATTTTTTTCAAACAAGCAATACATTCAGGATATATGCAATCATACGACAACTCAGGAAAAATAGTAAAGAGCATTAGGCCTTCCAAAATTATTTTCCCGATTCTCATCGGAGTTGGTTTTTCCGGGTATATGTTATATCGTGAGTATACTCCGGGAAGCTTTAGTATGATGCAGTTTTCTTTAGAAACATTGTTTTGGCTTTTTGTTTCATTGTTGTTTATGGCTATTCGCGACTTTGGTTACATAGTTCGTATTCGATTACTTTCAAATAATCAATTAACCTGGAGAAAAGCATTTTCAGTGGTTATGTTGTGGGAATTTACTTCAGCCATTACTCCTTCAGCCATTGGAGGAACCAGTGTGGCTATTTTTTTCTTAAATAAAGAAGGGATTCGAATTGGTAGAAGTACCGCTATTGTCATGGTTACTTCTTTTTTAGATGAACTCTATTTTATAATTGCTTTTCCCTTGGTTCTATTAACTATCGGGCGTAGTGATATTTTTGGTTTTGGAGAGGATTTAATCAATGTACCATGGTATAAAAACCAATTTCTTTTGTTTTGTATGGCGGGTTATGGTATAAAGCTGATCTATACTGTCATCTTAACTTATGGTTTATTCTTTAACCCAAGAGGATTGAAATTTCTTTTGCTTTGGGTATTTCGATTACCCATCATCAGAAAATGGCGTCCGGATGCCAATGAATCAGGTACAGATTTAATTACTGCTTCGGATGAATTTAAACACTGGCCATTTAAAAAATGGTTAAAAGCATTTATAGCTACAGCTTTTAGCTGGACAAGCAGGTACTGGGTGGCCAATTCGATTATTATCTCATTTTTTGGATTTAAATACCTGAATTTTGATGATAATTTGTTGGTATTCGGTAAGCAATTAGTGATGTGGATCATGATGCTGGTTAGTCCTACTCCCGGAGGAAGTGGTTTTGCCGAATATGTTTTTAAAGAGTTCCTGAATGGAATTGTTCCTGAGGGAGCAGGTATTACTTTGGCTTTTCTTTGGCGTGTTGTTAGTTATTACCCTTACCTTTTTATTGGAATGATCATAGTGCCACGTTGGATACGTAAACGCTTCATAAAACGTTAGTTCTATTTGATTAACGCTGTTAATTAAGTGATTAAATCTTCGTTCTGAATAACGGTTTATCCTTAAATTGCTTAAGTCAACAACTTACAATTAATGTAGTAAGGTTTAATATATAATTAACTGTGAAATATATATCCATAATAATATTATCTGTCCTTATTTTTTCCTGTCCAAATAAAAATGAAAAAACAGCAAAGAAGGTTGTTCTGGAAAAAAAAGAGATTTTGATCTATTGTGAGAATGTGATGGTTCCTGCTCTGATGGAAATAAAAGAAAAGTTTGAGCAGGAATGGAACTGCAAAGTAAAACTACAAAATGATTGTTCTCAGAATTTGGTGAGCCTGATCCGTTATTCTTTAGAAGGAGACATTTATTTGCCGGCTTCATATGAAGGATTTAAAAAGCTGAGAGCCAATAATCATTCATTTATTATAGATTCTGTTTTTATAGGATACAATCCGCTCGTCGTCATGAGTTTAAAAGGAAATGCTGCAAATTATAATGGGGATATTGGTTCGCTTGCGTTGAAAAAGCATGCGGTGATTATAGCTAATCCGGAAACCAGTTCCTTAGGAGCTGAAACCAGAAACCTTTTTGAGAAAAGGAAATTGTATAGTGATGTCATATTAAATGTGGTGGCTTTATCAACAGATTCCAGAGGACTCGTTAAAAGTTTAAAAAATGACGAAGCACAATTAGTGATTAATTGGAAAAGTGATTTGTATAATAATGGAAATCAGGATATTGTTGAGTTTTTTGACATTCCCGAAAGTAATGAGTCTCCATCTGAAATATATGCAGGTATACTATCAACAAGTCAACATAGCACTTTAGCAAGGGAATTTTTGGACTATGCCACCGGAAATGATGGTTTATTAGTATTTAGAAAATACGGATTTAATAGGAGGAAGTCATTAATTTTTTAAATTTATACCGAAATTAGGTTCTTCTAATATTTTATTAAATTTGTGCACGTGTTCAAATCAAATAAGTCTCAGAAAAAATTTAAGTTTTTCGGTGAATCGATAGTGGTAAAATTGTATATGCTTCTGGCTATCTTTTTACTAACGATTACTGCTATACTTGTCATTGAAAATTATTTCGACCGAACCTATATTTTACGATATCAAAAGCTAATACATAATCAGGAGCAGAAACAAAAAATAGAGAAAGTTCTTCAGAAAAATATATTAAAGCTTAATTTATTATTTAAAGATTTTGCCGGGATAGATCATCCACAACAACTTACAAATACTCAGAATAGTATTAATAATATTGTGATTGAATGTTTGAATATTGTGGAAATTCTGGATCAGGGAGGAGCTTTAAATGAAGTTAAACCTGTTAATTTACAGGGGCAGGAAGTTATTACAGAGGTCATTGTACATGAGGTGGATAAGTACACCGGTACAATCCCTGAAATAAGAGAACTATCTCCTAAAATAAATGATTTACAGCTACTTTCGTCAAAAATTTCGGCAATTATTTCTCCAAATATCGAAAACCCTGTGATGGAAAGAGAAAAATATTTGCAAACAGTTGGCTTCTACATCAAACAATCGGAAACTCTTTTCTCCAGAATAAATGAAATTGAGAATAAAATATCTTACGATATAAACAGAAACGTTGTTTCTTTAAACAATGCCAGCATAAATATTATAAACCGATACAATAATATTAAGTATCTGAGTCTTTTCATATTCACGTTTTTAGCCATTATAGTAACCTATTATATTATTATTCAAATTAAGAAAGTAATATTAATCAGGAAGAAAGCAGAAGACAATAACGAGAAATTATTGCAGGCTGTTGAGCAAAGTCCCATATCCATAATGATTACAGATACTAAAGGAAATGTTGAGTATGTGAATAAGGGCTTTGAGGAGATTACAGGATATGGGAAAGATGAGGTTTTAGAAACTAAAATTGACTTTTTCCATAACAGCAATAAGGAGGTTTCCCCAAACTTCTGGCATACCATTCAGGAGGGCAGAATTTGGACAGGTGAGGTTAATAACAGGAGAAAGAATGGTGAGTTATATTGGGAAAAGGTATTGATATCTCCGGTTTTAAGCAAGGAAAAAACCATTTCGTCATTTATTGCCATTAAAGAGGATATTACAGAGAAAAGAAATCTGACACACTCACTGGAGGAGTCCATAGAATCCATGAAAACTATTATCGAGAACTTACCTGTAGGCATCTTGATAGTAAATAGTAAAAAGGAAATTATTCAGGCTAATGATACAGCCGCCAAAATAATGGGGTTCACAAATCAGCATGATGTAATTGAAGGCATGAAAGGGGTGGACTATGGCGAGGTTTTTATCACTCAAAAAGAAGAGCATATTTCCGATCCAACCACCAGGATTGTAGTATCTATGTTGGAAGAAAGGTTGGAGGTTAAGCAAAATAACAAATCCAGATCCATTCTTAAAAATATAATTCCTATCAGGTTAAACTACGAAAATGTATACCTGGAGGCATTTATGGATATTAGTGCACAGAAAGAAGTGCAGCAAAGAGAAGCGGAATCCAATAAGGCAAAATCCGAATTTTTGGCCAATATGAGTCACGAAATCCGTACTCCTATGAATGGAATTATTGGAGCAACTGAACTTTTAAGCAATACTAAATTATCCGGTGAGCAATCCAATGTTGTTTCAATAATCAGTCGCTCCTGTGAAAATCTATTGAATATTATTAATGATATTCTTGATTTTTCTAAGATCGAAGCTGGAAAAATGAATATTGAACCTTATCCTTTTAATATTAGATCAACAATTGATTATCTGATGGATCAGATGTCATTTAAAACGAATGAAAAGGGGATTGAGCTGATCAGTAGTGTGGAGCAAACTATTCCGAGTATATTAATTGGAGATGAGAGTAGATTGATACAGGTGCTGGTTAACTTGTTGGGCAATTCAGTGAAGTTTACATCAGAAGGTGAAGTGGTACTGAAGGTAGAGGTAAACAAACAGATTGGTTCCAGACTGTCGTTGCATTTTATGGTTGAAGATTCCGGTATCGGTATTCCCAAAGATAAACTCGAAAAAATATTTGAATCCTTTACGCAGGCAGATGGTTCAACAACCCGTAAGTTCGGAGGTACCGGACTGGGAACCAGTATATCTAAAATGCTTATTGAGTTAATGGATGGGAAAATCTGGGTAGAAAGTCCTAATCCGAATTTTGCCTGGAGTGAAGAAACCCCGGGCTCTGTATTTCATTTCGTATTGCCTTTTGAAATTGATAAAAATCAGGAAGCTGGAGATTTGCAGGCTGGTAAATTTGCGGGATTAAAAACGCTGGTAGTAGATAATCATAAAACAAACCTGTTGTTACTTAAGAAAACACTTAACAACTGGGGGATTGTGCCTCAAAGTAGTTATGATGAAAAATCAGCTTTAGATATAATCAATGCGAATAAAGATCTGGATTTAATTATAATCGATTCTCATGTTTTTAGTAAGGTGGATAAACCGTTTATTGATACAATTAAAGAAAGCAATCCGGATCTTAAAATAATATTATTTACCTCGGATAACAGATGGGCTAAAACTATTGGAGAAAGAGGTATTGATAAAATCATATATAAACCAACAAAGCATAATGATTTATTTGATGCTATAAAAGCGTTGTTTTTTGCTGATTATGCTATAGAAAGTTCTAATGATAAAGAAGTTATTTCTTTTGAAGAAAAAATAAAAGGGAAAGTTGTATTGCTGGTAGAGGATAATCTGATTAATCAGAAAATTGCCGAAAAAATGCTGGATAAGATAGGCTTAAAAGCTGCCATTGCTAATAATGGTAAAGAAGCTGTTGAAATGATATTGAGCGGGGAATTTAAGTTTAATTTGATATTGATGGATGTGCAAATGCCGGTAATGAATGGTCTGGATGCCACAAGGGAGTTGCGGGCCAACCGTGTTGACACACCCATTATTGCAATGACAGCAAATGCTATGAAAGGAGATAGAGAAGTTTGTATTGAAGCCGGTATGAATGATTATATCGGAAAACCGGTTAAGTTGGATAATCTGGCTCAATTAATGGATAAATGGTTGTAATCGTATATCAATCTTACGCATACAGATTCTGAATTTCAATTTATTCTCAATCCGGTAGCCTATCATTAAATAAATCTTTATATTCGCAGTGTAAAAATTAGGGGTGCCTTACATTACAGGCTGAGATCATACCCATAGAACCTGAACAGGTAATGCTGTAAAGGGATATATGATTTCTCGTAGTATATTTTTTGGCACCATATGTTTTATTTTTTAAATAAATATATATGGTTATTATTATTAATGATGAAAAAAGAGAGGTGCCGGTTTCTTTATCCGTTGGCGATCTTTTTAATGAATTGAACTTCACTTCAACGCATGGCATGGCCATTGCAATAAACCAACAAATCGTATTAAAAAAAGACTGGAACTCAACCGTGCTGAATGAAAATGATCAGGTATTGATTATATCAGCAACTAAAGGGGGGTAGTATTCTGCATCAGTCTATTGTTAAATTGATATGTGACAAATCATCCAATTCACATTTACCTATTGTTATACCAATTAAAACTATAAATGCGCTGGTATAATGCCGGGCTAAATTCAAGCTGCTTTAGGAACGAAGTGAACTAGAAGTAGCATTTTGAATTTTATTCGGTATCAGAGATCAATTATGTGAAAGATCATCATAGAATCAAGGTGCTTTCCTTTTTGTGTCTATTAACTTGAATTCTAAAGTTTTAATCGAACTCAGGTTATTCTGTTTAATAAATGGAGTCTGTTATAAACAGGAGTGAAAGATCTTGATTAAAGCTTCAGATAGTTGCAGTTTATAACTGGCCATTGAAAGAAAAATAAACCCATGAAAACAAACAATTCTAATCAAATTACAACCGGATCATTTCCAAAGTCAAAAAAAATCTACGTTAAGGGTGATGTCTATGATATTAAAGTCCCTATGCGTGAGATAAGACTTTCGAATACAACAGATAGAGAGGGGAAGTGTGCCAAAAATTTCCCTGTTACTGTTTATGATACTTCAGGCCCCTATACGGATCCGGATTATCAGGTAGACCTGACAAAGGGAATTCCTAAAATAAAAGAGCAGTGGATATTGGATCGAGGTGATGTGGAAGAACTGCAGGAGAAGACATCTGCCTATGGAAAAGCGAGGTTAGAGGATGAGGCACTGGATTGCATTAGGCATAAGCACCAGCGAATCAAACCCTTTAAGGCTAAAGATGGTAAAGTGGTAACACAGTATTATTATGCACAAAAAGGTATTGTTACACCTGAAATGGAGTTTGTGGCCATTCGTGAAAATCAGAGAGCAAAAGAATATTATGCTGCCACAGGATATACTGCTGAGCAGTTAGAAAATATCAAGTTTATTACTCCTGAATTTGTACGTGATGAGATTGCTGCAGGCCGTGCTATTTTGCCGGGGAATATCAATCATCCGGAGGCTGAGCCCATGATTATCGGGAGAAATTTCCTGGTAAAAATAAATGCTAACATTGGTAATTCGCCAACAACATCGAGTATTGAGGAGGAAGTTGAAAAGGCAGTTTGGGCATTCAGATGGGGTGCTGATACGATAATGGATTTATCTACAGGAGCTAATATTCATGAAACACGTGAATGGATTATTCGAAATTCGCCGGTACCTGTTGGTACGGTGCCTCTGTATCAGGCACTGGAAAAAGTAAAAGGACAAGCTGAGGAATTAACCTGGGAAATTTATAAAGATACTCTTATAGAGCAATGCGAACAGGGGGTAGATTATTTTACCATTCATGCCGGTATGCTTAAAGGTTTAATTGAAACCACCGGGCATCGTAAAACCGGTATTGTATCCCGAGGTGGAAGTATTATGGCCAAGTGGTGTATGGCTCATGATAAGGAAAACTTTACATATACACATTTTGAAGAGATATGTGAAATCCTGGCCCAGTATGATGTTGCTGTATCGTTAGGAGATGCCATGAGACCGGGAAGTATTTATGATGCCAATGACAGGGCTCAGTTTGGTGAATTAAAAACCCTGGGTGAGTTGACAAAGGTGGCCTGGAAGTATCATGTTCAGGTGATTATTGAAGGTCCGGGTCATGTTCCGATGCATATGATAAAACAAAATATGGATGAGCAATTGAAAATGTGTCACGAGGCTCCATTTTATACATTAGGACCTTTGGTAACAGATATTGCTCCAGGATATGATCATATCACGTCAGCCATCGGCGGTAGCATGATAGCCTGGCACGGAACTTCAATGCTTTGCTATGTTACCCCTAAAGAGCATCTGGGATTACCGAATAAGGAAGATGTGAGGACAGGTGTAGTAACCTATAAGTTAGCAGCTCATGCAGCTGATTTGGCAAAGGGATTTCCGGGTGCTAATATAAGGGATCACGCCATGAGTAAAGCTCGTTTTGAATTCAGATGGCACGATCAGTTTGCTCTGGCACTCGATCCGGAAAAAGCCATTAGTGATCACGATGAAACCTTGCCGGATGAAGAAGAGAAAAAGTCGCATTATTGCTCCATGTGTGGAGAACACTTTTGTTCAATGCGTGCGAATTATGAGGTAAGAGAAAAACTGAAGGAAAAAGCCTGCTTGAAAAATTAATGAGGATGAATATTCCCTTTGTATTAACTATTGCAGGTCATGATCCCAGTGGGGGAGCTGGATTTACTTCTGATGTAAAAACATTTGAATTTCATCAGGTGTATGGTCTCTCAGTAGCCACTGCTTTAACCATTCAAAACGATTCAGAGTTTGAATCTGTAAATTGGGTTGATGATGGTTTGATCGTCAACCAGATTCAGGTTTTACTTAAAAAATATGATGTGGCGGTGGCTAAAATCGGATTAATCAGGAATCTGTATTCTTTAAAGCTAATTGTACAAGAGTTGCTGAAATTTAATCCTGATATAAAAATAATATGGGATCCTATTCTGAAAAGTAGTTCCGGTTTTGATTTTCATCAAGATAGTGTTATGGACCAGGAGCTATTGAATCATTTGTTTTTGGTTACTCCGAATCTACCGGAATATGAGCGCATGAAGAGCATGGCAGATGGAACGAATAGTTGCCATTGGTTGATAAAAGGTGGTCATCGAAAAAATAAAAAAGGAACTGATGTGCTGATTTCAGGTGGAAAGGAATATGAATTAGAAGGAGAGTCCTTTAAAGGAAAATCAAAGCACGGAACCGGGTGTGTACTCTCGTCTTCAATAGCTGCACTGTTGGCTAAAGGGGAAGGATTAAAAGAGGCATGCCGATTAGGAAAAATTTATGTTGAAAGATTTATTCTGAGTGATGATGGGAACTTAGGTGTACATCATCGCTTCGAAAATTAATGGTATAAACAATGGATACATTAAAAATTGCAGATAAAGAATTTACTTCCAGGTTATTTACCGGAACTGGGAAGTTTAGTTCAAATCAAACCATGAAAGACGCTATTGTGTCTTCAGGGTCAGAGTTAGTTACTGTGGCATTGAAACGTGTTGATATGAAGGGAGGACTGGATGAAATGATCAATCACCTTCAGATTCCGGGTGTAAATCTTTTACCCAATACCAGTGGTGTTAGAAATGCGAAAGAAGCTGTTTTTGCAGCACAGCTGGCCAGAGAGGCTCTGGGAACCAATTGGTTGAAACTGGAAATTCATCCGGATCCTAAATATTTATTACCTGATGGGGAGGAAACTTTAAAGGCTTGCTATGAGTTGGCTAAAGATGGTTTCGTTATTTTGCCTTACATACATGCCGATCCGGTTTTATGTAAAAAACTTGAGGATGCTGGTGCTTCAGCAGTTATGCCATTAGGTTCTCCTATTGGGAGTAACCAGGGATTGCGAACCCGAGAGTTTTTAAAAATTATTATTGAGCAGTCCAATTTGCCGGTTGTGGTCGATGCCGGAATTGGTGTTCCATCACATGCTACAGAGGCTTTGGAATTAGGAGCTGATGCTGTTTTGGTAAATACTGCTATTGCGGTTGCTGATGATCCCTTGGCTATGGCACAGGCATTTAAAATGGCTGTTCAGGCAGGGAGGATAGCTCATCAGTCTGGTCCCGGATGTGTAAATATTAAAGCTGAAGCAAGTAGTCCGCTTACTAGTTTTTTAAACGAGTTATAGCATACTTTAAAATTGGCAGAGAGGTTATAAGGTATTTCATGCTGGTGAGAAAACGAAGTCTTTGATAAGAAAAGTTCAGGAATGAGGCTTTGCAGTTTTGAAATTATTGGACTTTTCTTGCATAGACTATTTGTAATGGAAGGCATTGGGGGAATATAAATCTTAATAAAGATCAATAAATTATGTCGTTTACTCAATTACATCAACAATATAAATGGGATGAGGTTAAAGCATCCATTCACAACAAGAGTGCTGCAGACGTAGAAAAAGCACTTAAAAGTGAAAAATGTACTCTCGATGATTTTAAAGCATTAATTTCTCCTGCTGCAGAACCTTTTCTGGAACAGATGGTTTTAAAAAGCCAGCAGAAAACATTAAAGCGGTTTGGCAAAACGATTCAGCTTTATATTCCGCTTTATTTATCCAATGAATGTGCTAACGGTTGCATATATTGTGGTTTTAATTGCAAAAATAAGATTGCCCGGTGTACCTTGAATATGGATGAGGTGATTCAGGAAGTTAATGTGATTAAATCCATGGGTTTTGAGCATTTGCTGTTGGTTACAGGCGAACATCCTCAAAAGAGTGGTGTTGATTATGTTGAGAAGGTAATTTCCAAACTGAAGCCTCTGTTCGCAAATATCTCTGTTGAAATTGCCCCTATGGATTTAGGGGATTACCGTAAATTGCAACAGCATGGTTTAAATACGGTTTATGTATATCAGGAAACTTATTATAAAGAACGATATCCATATTATCACCCCAGAGGTAAAAAAGCGGATTTTGAATATCGTCTTGAAACTCCTGACAGACTGGGACAAGCTGAGATTCATAGGATTGGTTTGGGTTGCTTGTTAGGCTTGGAAGACTGGCGGACAGATAGTTTCTATACGGCTTTGCATCTGGCCTATCTTGAACAGCGATACTGGAAAACGAAGTACAGTATTTCGTTTCCTCGATTGAGACCACATGCCGGTAGCTTTGAACCGAATTCTCCGGTAAACGACAGGCAGCTTGTGCAATTGATTTGTGCTTATCGAATTATGAATGAGGAACTGGAGATTTCGCTTAGCACAAGAGAAACACCTTTGTTCAGAGATAATATGATGGGAATAGGAGTTACCAGTATGAGCGCCGGAAGTAAAACGGAACCAGGTGGCTACTCTAACCCTGATAAAGAACTGAAACAATTTGAAGTTTCAGACGATCGTAGTCCGGAAGAAATAACCAATATGATCCGTAAGAAAGGATATGAAGCGGTATGGAAAGATTGGGATCAATGTTTTACTGTTTAAAAAGCAAAATAATGATAAGTGATAGTGAAAAAAGCAGATATGATCGTCAGATTATATTACCGGGAGTAGGTGAAGAAGGACAGGAGAAGATAAAAAACACAAGTGTTTTGGTTGTGGGGGCTGGAGGATTAGGCTGCCCGGTACTGCAATATCTAACAGGAGCCGGTATAGGTAAAATAGGTATTATTGATGCTGACAGGGTTAGTTTGTCCAATTTGCAGAGGCAGATTTTGTATACTGAAGCTGAGATAGGTGAGTTTAAAGCTGAATTAGCTGCTCAAAAGATGAAAGGTTTAAATGCACACGTTGAGTTTTCTGTTTATCCGATTTTTTTGTCACAAGATAATATGAATTCTATATTGGATGAATATGATATTATTGTTGGAGCAACTGATAATTTCGAATCCAGATATCTGATTGATACCTATTGCAAAACAAATCAAAAGCCTTTTGTTCATGGATCAATCGCCGATTTTGAGGGGCAGTTTTCAGTTTTTAATTTTCAGCAATCACCATCTTATGCCGATGTTTTTCCAAAACACGAAAAAACAGATGCTAAGGTTGTTGGTGTATTAGGTGCTTTGCCCGGGATTATTGGGAGTTACATGGCATTGGAAGTTATTAAAATAGCATCTGAGTTAAACAACGTTGCATCAGATGCCTTGTATATCTTCAATGGCTTGGATAATCGATTGGTGAAGCTAAGTTATTAACTTTTAAATTCTGAAAATTGAGTCCGGTTTATCAATTTTCTTTAGTTAAGAAATTCAACTCTTGAATTTCTTAACTAAAGAAAATTGCCTGGATTATGTATTAGAAATTCGTTATGAATATAGAAAGGAATTAAGGTCACTTATTTTTTCTATTGCCCCAGGGAATAAGATATTCAATTGTATATGAAAATCCCAGGCTGATACCCTTGGATCCTTTCCCATATCCGGGAACCCGATAGGGTTTCATTATCTTCTTATTGTTAGAACCGATTTTTCCTTTTATTCTGCCATACCAACTCATATAAACATTATTAAATACTTCCGTTCTTAAACCGCCAATAAGTTCAATCCAATGTGTGCTTACTCCATATCTGGAAATAGAAGTGTTGAAATCACCCCAATACGGATCGTTAATAGTGATAGACCTGGAATCATGTTGCTGGTAACCTATGGCGTATCTGAACCCTATTAATATGTTATCATTATTTCCTTCTTCATCCACAATAAAAATGTCGTAATCAATCCCGAATCTGGCGTAAGCACCATCAGAGTCGTAATGATATGATTTGTCTGAGAAGGAAACACTTTCCGAACCTAATTCACCAACTAAAAAAGTCCTCTTTTTAAAATTTGTTCTGATGCTGGCTTCCAGACCAAAACGATTTTTATCTAAAACAGGTAATAAAAATTTACTAACGTCAATACCCAATGAAGTGCCTCGCTTTTTATTAGGGTATGGAATATGCACCTTATTTTGCTTTGGAGTTCCTTCCTCGTCATTTGGTCTTTGCATATTTCTGTTTCCTTGAGTATAATCCTGAGCAGATAATTGCATGAATATACCTGTCAATAAAAAACTAGTAAATATATATTTTAACATTTTCTAAATTTTCGTTGTAAATAACAGAAGGATAATTGATTGATACTGAGTCTATGAATGAGTATTCCGTATGCAATACCGTGTCAACATCAAATTGAAATATAAAGCCGCATTCTTCCGAAATAAAACTAAGGTTTTTACGATGAATAAAAGAAATGGTATCACTTGCATTTCCAATTTTCATTACATACCGGGTTGTGTCGCTGAACATGTTTAAAGGTAAAAATGCTTTTGAAACAATAGCGGAGTCGGTAATTAAGCTATCTGAAGGTACCATATTGTTAATCCCAAAAATCGTAACATTTTGCAATGTTGTATCAGGAGCATCAATAGTATTTGCAGAATACAAACCGATTTGAACAGACTGCTGATTGGAAATGCAAAGCTCATCAGCTCCGGCATCACATGAAAACAGCATTGTCAGCATCAGTAATAAACAGCTGTATGTATATATATTCATTAGGTTTAAATTTTAGCAAAATATTAATAATCAATGCCAGTTTCCAAAAAATAAGATACGATCCAATTAATTGGCTCGAGCAAAAAGGTTTCACTATGTTTAATATGATATTTCATTAAATTGCAATATTAACAAAAATAGCAGCAATCTTTTGTGTGATTAAGCTGTTTTATTTTTTGATTACAATCATAACATTCAATAAATATTGAAGGGGAGGTTCGTTTAAGGTGTGTTAAGTGTACGATAATGAACGTCCGTAGCTCTTATAGTGTGCGTAAATGAACAGAGTTGTTATGCTAAGAAATGGCACAAGTAGGTGATATTTAAGAGATAGTATTTTTAGGCATTAACATTGCAGGTATGAAAAATTAAAATATTTTATAACTTAAAGCTTAGTAAATGTTAGGAATGAGAAAAGTAGGGATACTTACCTTGTTAATTGTGAGTATAGGCCTAAAAGCTCAAACGAATAAAATTGCGTTTGAGGAATTTGATTTGGATAATGGATTACATGTGATATTACATCAGGATCATTCAACTCCCATTGTAAATGTTTCAGTGATGTATAATGTAGGTTCAAAAAATGAAAATCCTGAATTAACCGGTTTTGCACATTTCTTTGAGCATTTAATGTTTGAAGGTACCGAGAATATTCCCCGACACGAATATTCCAACTATGTTGAAAAAGCAGGAGGCACATTAAATGCCAATACTACATTTGACCGAACTTATTATTATGAAGTTCTTCCTTCCAATCAACTAGAATTGGGATTATGGTTGGAGTCAGAAAGAATGCTTCATGCTAAGGTTGATTCCGTTGGAATTGCAACACAGAAAAGAGTAGTTATTGAGGAAAAAAAGCAGAGATACGATAATTCACCATATGGTGATATTTTAAAAGTGACTTTTGAAAGAGCATATAAAAAACATCCTTACCGTTGGCCTGTAATTGGTGATCCTGATCATATCATGAATGCAAAAGATCAGGATTTTGTTGATTTTTACAACACTTATTATGTTCCTAATAATGCATGTCTTGTGTTAGCCGGTGATATTGATAAAACAAAGGCTAAAGAATTAGTTAAAAAGTACTTCTCCGACATCCCTCAGGGAAAAAGAGAAATGATTCGCCCGACAGCCATTGAACCTGTGAAAACTGCCGAAGTAAGAGATACTGTATATGGAGCTGTACAGTTACCATTAATATTGCATGCATACCATATTCCTGCGTTGGGAGATGACGATTTTTACGCTGTGGACTTATTGAATAAGGTGCTTGCAAAGGGTGAAAGTTCAAGACTTTATAAATCATTGGTTGATGATCAGCAAAAGGCCTTGCAGGTAAATTCTTTTTCAATAGGACTTCAGCATCCAGGTGTAACTTTGGCTTATGCTTTGCCAAATAGCGGAGTAGAGAATAAAGACCTTGAAGATGCAATGATTACCGAGATAGAGAAGGTTCAGAAAGAGTTAATCTCTGAAAAAGAATTTCAAAAATTAAAGAATCAGGTTGAAAATGAAATCGTAAATGGTAACCGAAAATTAGCTACCATTGCAGAAAATCTGGCTACTAATTATACTTATTTCAGTAATACTGATTTGGCAAATCAGGAGCTGGATAAATATTTGGCCGTTACACGTGATGATATTCAACGCGTAGCTCAAAAATATTATACTCCTGAAAACAGGGTTGTCATATATTACCTGCCAAATTCTGAAAAAAATAACTAACCTGAAATATTAAATTGTTTTATAATGAAGAAGTTTTCAAGTTTAATTATATTCTTAATACTATCTGTATCTGTTGTTTTTGCACAGGTAGATAGAACAAAAGCACCCAAAGCCGGTCCGGCAACAAAATTGAATTTAGGAGAATACTCTAAGTTTGAGTTGAAGAACGGATTAAAAGTAATAGTTGTTGAAGATCATAAATTACCTGTTGTGTCTTATTCGCTATCGCTGGATATCGATCCTGTTTATGAAGGAGATAAAGCCGGATATATCAGTTTTGCCGGAGATTTATTAAGGGCAGGGACGACCACAAAATCAAAAGAACAACTGGATGAAATGATTGATTTTATTGGTGCTTCAGTAAATACAAGTAGCAGTGGAATAAGCGCTCAATCACTTAAAAAGCATTCCTCGGAATTGTTAGATATCATGACTGATGTACTATATCATCCGTCCTTTCCTCAGGAAGAGCTTGATAAGTTGGTGAAACAATCACTAACTGCCATAAAAACAGAAAAAGATGATCCGAAATCTATTTCAAATAATATTAGTTCAGCCTTAATGTTCGGAAAGCAAAGTGCTTATGGAGAACTCAAGAGCGAGGAGTCCATAGAAAATATTAGCATTGACGATTGTAGAAACTTTTATCAAACTTATTTTAAACCTAATGTTTGCTATTTGGTAATTGTTGGAGATGTCACTTTTAAGGAGGCTAGAAAAACAGCTAAAAAATATTTTGGAGGTTGGGAAAGGGCAGAAGTTCCGAATCATCAATTTACAAAACCATCAGGATTTGAAAAGCCAGTTTATGCCATCGCAAACAAAGATGGAGCCAATCAGTCCTATATCACGGTATCTTATCCTGTTGATTTAAAACCGGGAGCTCCGGATGCCATGAAGGCTTCGGTGATGAATAAAATTTTTGGAGGCGGAGGTTTTAGTGCCAGATTAATGAAAAACCTTAGAGAAGATAAAGCGTGGACTTATGGTGCTTATTCAAGTTTAAAAACAGATGAGCATATGGGGTACTTTAAAATGGCTTCAAATGTAAGAGCTTCAATTACGGATAGTGCTTTTGTAGAGGTAGAGATGGAAATGAATAGAATGCTCAATGAAAAAGTTGACGAAGATGACCTGCAGCTGGTAAAAAATGCGATGGCAGGTAGTTTTGGCCGTTCACTTGAAGATCCGTCAACTTTAGCACGGTTTGCCTTAAATATTGATAAGTATAACTTGCCTGCAGATTATTATGAGACTTATATGGAGCGATTGGAGGCTGTAACTGCAGCTGATGTTCAGGAAATGGCTCAGAAATACTTTAAACCGGAAAATGCACTTTATCTGGCTGTCGGCGATTTTTCAGTAGTGGAGCCACTCATGCAGAAAATTGCTGGTGATAATAAAGTAACTGAATATGATTTTTATGCTGAAAAAGTGGTTAGAACAGGTTTGCCAAAAGGCCTGACAGCTGAAAAAGTAATTGAGAATTATATTGAAGCACTTGGTGGAATTGAAAAATTAAAGTTAGTGAATGATATTGCTTTAAAAGCTACCATGAAGGTTCAGGGAATGGAATTGGCTTTAAATACATTTCAAAAAGCACCAAATAAGGTTTGTGTTGAGACTCTGATGGGTGCCAATATTTTAAGTAAGCAAGTGTTTGATGGAGAAAAGGGATCTATGATTATGCAAGGTCAAAAGCAATCTTTGCAAGGAGAAATGCTGGAAGCCATGAAGCTGGAAGCTGTTATTTTTCCGGAGATTGGTTATCAAGAGATGGGTTATACATTAAACTTAATTAGTAAGGATAATCTGGATGGAAAGATGGTTTATAAAGTAGAAATTATTGATCCGTTAGAAAAATCAAAAACAGCATATTTTGATGTTAATTCAGGACTGAAAGTTAAAGAAGTTTCTACGCAACAAATGGGTAATACTACCTCTACTACTACCTATGATAAATATGATGAAGTAGATGGCGTGATGTTTCCGGTAAGTTTAACTCAGAGTATGGGACCGCAGTTAATTGATATTAACGTAACTTCCATTGATGTGAATAAAGGAATTGAAGACAGTGTTTTTAATAATTAAAACCCAATTATTAAGCTGATAGAAAGATAAATGAGAATCATTGGTTGAGTATAAACCATGATTCACATGAGAATAACAATTGTTAGAAAGAGGCATTTCGATAGATTCGAATTGCCTCTTTTTTATTTTAAACCTGTCAGATCATCAATTCTCCCGTTACTGATACCTTAAACCCGGATTATTTTAGATAGTCATACAATAGTAAAACAATGCTTCACGGCCACGAAACATAACTTGTCCCTTTCCAATTATCGTAAGCATGGCTCAGGTGAGTTGTAAGGATTCAATGTTTAAGGTATGTTTAACGGAGTTTGGCGTATACCATAAAGCCAAACAATAAATAGCGTTCTTACAGATATTATTATATTTGAGCGTTGTAAGTTTTATGCTCTCTTTTAATTAAATAAAGCGTTATGGTTTTAAAAAATATATTGATTGTCTCATTCATTTTATTATTAAGCGCCGGTAATAAAGTGTATTCTCAAAAATTGATTCCTGTGTCAAAAGGTTGGTCAAAAAATTCAGTAAATGCTGTAGTATTCCGGCAAAATTCACTGGTGACACAGGCAGATACTCAATATGTTGCTTTTTATACCCCAGAGGGTAAACTGGCACTTGGGAAAAGACATATAAAAGAGGATTCTTTTTTAATTGCTGAAACTCAATATTCAGGAAATGTATATGATGCCCATAATTGCATTAGTATCATTATTGATGGTGATGGCTATCTTCATGTATCATGGGATCATCACGGACATCCTCTTCGCTATGCAAAGAGCATAGCTCCTTATTCTTTACAATTGGGCGAGAAAATAGAAATGACCGGAAGTAACGAGACGAACGTAACCTATCCACAGTTTTTTAAAATGCCTGAAGGAGATGTGATCTTTATGTTTAGAGACGGGCAATCAGGCAAAGGAAATCTGGTGGTAAACAAGTATAATCTTCAATCAAAAACCTGGGAGCAATTACAGCATAATTTAATTGATGGAGAAGGAAAAAGAAACGCGTATTGGCAGGCATGTCTTGATCATAAAGGCGTTATCCATGTTTCATGGGTTTGGAGGGAGTCTCCTGATGTAGCCTCTAATCATGACATGTGTTATGCGAAATCAATAGACGGAGGTTTAACATGGGAGAATTCTAAAGGTGAGAAATACAAATTGCCCATTACAGCAGCAACTGCAGAATATGCAAATAAAATACCTCAAAACAGTGAGTTAATTAATCAAACCTCCATGACAACCGATTCAAAGGGACAGCCGGTAATTGCCAGTTATTGGTGCGAGAAGGATTCTGATGTGCCGCAATACCATATCATTAGTCTTCAGAACGGCAAATGGATTACGAATAATCTGGGTTTCAGAAACTCTTCTTTTTCATTGAAAGGTGCCGGAACAAAACGGATTCCTATTTCCCGACCTCAGATCATAGCCAGAACTAAAGGCAAGAGCTCTGTATTTTATCTGATTTTCAGGGACGAAGAAAGGGGAGCTAAAGTTTCCTTAGCCAAATTGAAAACCTCAGGAAAGGGAAAATGTAGCGTAACAGATTTAACAGATTTTACGGTTGGTTCGTGGGAGCCTTCATTTGATACAGAATTATGGAAAGATAAAGGAAAGCTGAATATATTTGTACAAAGAGTTGAGCAGGTTGATGCCGAAGGGAAAAGTGATTTGGAATCCCAGATGGTATATGTGCTTGAGTTTGGAAAGAAATTATAATATAGCCTTTGTGAATTGGATTTTTAGTGACAACGCAGTAGTTGGACATTATAGACGAACACTAACTAAACGAAATGGCTCGAATTATGTAATAGACTTCCTATTGCATATTGCGTGTTAACTTATTCAAGTACACAAAAGTGAATGATTGATTTTTTGGAGAGTTCGCCCGAAACAAGTAGAGAAGAATATGCAATTATAGAATGTAAATTTAAAACAAAATTTAAAACACGTAAGATTAATGAAGAAAACTTGATTTCTTTGTGGCTTTGTGTTCGTGATTCTTAATGCAAATTAATAATGTATATGAAGAAATTTTTTTTACCAATAGTTATGATGGTGGCAATGCACAGTAATGTAAAAGCACAGCAGGATGTTGAAACTGAAAAGAAGATCGATGAAATCATCGCTCAATTAAGTGTTGAAGAAAAAGTGGCTATGTGCCATGCTCAGTCAAAGTTTAGCTCTCCCGGAGTTCCACGGTTAGGCATCCCTGAAATATGGATGTCGGATGGACCTCATGGAGTGAGAGGTGAAATAAATTGGGATGATTGGGGTTATGCTGATTGGACTAACGATTCTATTACAGCTTTTCCGGCCTTAACCTGTTTGGCAGCATCATTTAATCCTAAGTTATCCTATGCCTATGGTGTTTCCATTGGAGAAGAGGCCAGATACCGAAAAAAAGATGTTTTATTAGGTCCCGGAGTAAATATTTATCGTACTCCACTTAATGGCAGAAACTTTGAATATATGGGAGAAGATCCTTATCTGGCTTCAGTAATGGTGGTACCTTATATTAAAGGAGTTCAGGAAAATGGGGTAGCTGCTTGCGTGAAACATTATGCCCTGAATAATCAGGAAGAATGGCGTGGGCATATCAACGTAAATATAAGCGATAGAGCATTGCGTGAAATTTATTTGCCAGCATTCAAAGCAGCAGTAACTGAAGCAGGGGTCTGGTCCGTCATGGGAGCTTATAATCAGTTTCGCGGACAGCATTGTTGCCATAATAAAATTCTCTTAAACGATATTTTAAAAGGTGAATGGGCATTTGATGGTACTGTAATTACAGACTGGGGTGGAACACATGATACCAAAGAAGCAGCACTTAATGGACTGGATATTGAAATGGGAACCTGGACCAACGGATTAACAGCTTCTCAAAAATTTGCCTACGACGAATATTTTTTGGCAAAACCATTTTTAAAAATGATGAAAGAGGGTGAAATTGAAGAGTCTGTTTTGGATGATAAAGTACGTCGTATTTTAAGAATGATGTTCAGAACCAATATGAATCCTGATCGTCCTTTAGGTAAGATGAATAATATTGAACATACTCAAGTGGCCAGAGAAGTTGCAGCTGATGGAATTGTGTTATTGAAAAATACAGATGATTTCTTTCCAATTAATCCGGATAAAAATATCACCATTGCAGTGATAGGTGAAAATGCCACTCGCTCAATGACTGTTGGAGGGGGATCGTCAGAATTGAAAGCCAAATACGAAGTATCACCATTGGAAGGGATTCAAAATCGATTTAAGAATGCTACCATACTTCATTCTATGGGATATGCTTCAGGTCCATCTGCGTATGGAAAAGAGATTCCTTCTGACCTGGATGCCGATTCATTGGTAAATGCAGCACTTGAAGTGGCTTCAAAAGCTGATGTAGTGTTGTTTGTGGGTGGTTTGAATAAAAACCATTTCCAGGATTGTGAAGGTGGGGATCGTAAACATTTTGAATTACCATTTAATCAGGATGAGCTGATTAATAAATTGATTAATGTAAACAATAATCTAGGTGTTATATTGGTGAGTGGAAATGCTGTTGAAATGCCATGGTTACAAAATATCAAAGGCCTCATTCAATCGTGGTACAATGGAAGTGAGGCAGGTAATGCCTTGGCTGATATACTGTCAGGTGATGTAACACCTTCAGGTAAGTTACCTTATTCATACCCTGTTAAGTTGAAGGACAATGCGGCTCATTATTTTGGAGAGTTGTCATATCCGGGCGATAGTGTTGACCAATATTATAAAGAAGATATTTTGGTAGGATACCGTTGGCACGATACAAAGAAAATTAAACCCTTATTTGCCTTTGGATATGGCTTATCATACACAGATTTTGATATTTCAGATATGAGTGTTGATAAAAAAGAGTACTCGACAGAAGATGTAATAAAAGTAAGTTGCGTGCTTTCAAATTCAGGAAAAGTTCAGGGGGCTGAAGTTGTTCAGGTTTATGTAGGAAAACTGAAATCAAAGGTAAAAAGAGCTGTTAAAGAATTAAAGGGATTTGAAAAGGTATATTTGGAACCAGTTAAGAATCAGAAAATTGAGATTGAAATACCAGTTGCAGATTTAGCCTTTTATGATGAATCGGTCAATGATTGGAATATTGAAAGTGGATCCTACGTGATTTACCTTGGTAATTCATCTGATCATATCATCAGCAAAGAAAAAATAAGTGTAAAATAATACCTGGGGATGGCTTATGTCATCCCTTATGTTTTCATTGCTCAGGATATTTTAATAACCTGAATCTCATATTTCATGTCAAATTCAGGTTATTAGTTGAAGACTTTATTCATATTAAGCTGAATATCCCTGTAATTCCATTATTTGATGATATATAAATATTGTCTCTCCCCAATCCATATGGCGTTCCAGATGATTTGATCTTTTATCCAAAACATTCATTAAATATTCTTTGAGTCTATAAATGATACATATGGTATCTATGCTTGCTCACGTGCATTTATCGCAATATATCCTCCAAAGCTAAAATGAAGAAAGTCAAAATACACATATGTACTATCAATATTCCTTACAACGTTATAAATACATCCTGTTGAAAACAGACAAGAGTCATTACCCTTAAGTGAAAAAGAAGTTTATGTATTTTTAATACATTGGGCATTGGTATAGTACTCGGTAGCGAAGCTCTAATATTCAATTCAGGAAAACAATATGTAATAAAAAAAAGGAACATGTACCATGTTCCTTTTTTTATTGCTTTATTAAATCTGTATTATTCAGCAGATTCTTTTGTTTTTTTCAATAGGTTATCAACTGTAATAATCTCAAGAAAAGTAGTACCGCTTCCAATACCAAAACTGCTACCTAAATAAGCTATTTGATCCTCACCGTTAAGAAGCTTCTTTTTAAGCTTTTCTAATGTTTTGATAAGGATTTCCTTTTTAGAACTACCTTGTTCCATTATTCTTGGGCTAATACCATAAGAAAGGTTTAACTCTCTGGCAGTTTGCTTATTAAAACACAATGCATACACAGGAGTGTTTCCTCTGAAAGCTGCTAAATATCTAGCAGTTCTACCTGAAATACTATCTGTAATTACAGCTTTAATATTTAAATCTTTGGTTGCTTGAACAGCAGTGTCAGCTAAATAAGCAGTTACACTTTTTGAAAGGTTGCAAACAGGAATATCATTACGATTATCTTTTGCAGCTTCAACTTCACTAGCAATAGATGACATTGTTTTTACAGCTTCAACTCCGTATTCACCGTATGCAGTTTCGCCACTAAGCATAATTGCATCTGTTCTGTAATAGATAGCATTTGCAACATCAGTAACTTCAGCACGAGTAGGACGAGGATTCTTAATCATTGTGTGAAGCATTTGAGTAGCTACAATTACAGGCTTTTTAGCTTCAACACATTTTCTGATTAATTGACGTTGAATTCCTGGAATTTTTTCTTGCGCAATTTCAATACCCATGTCACCACGAGCAATCATAACTCCGTAAACAACTTCAAGAATTTCATCGATATTCTCAACGCCTTCTTCGTTTTCAATTTTTGCAATGATTTTTGCCGGACATTCAAGTTTATCTAATTCTTTCTGAACATCATCAACATCAGCTGCATTTCTAACAAATGAGTGTGCAATGAAATCTACTTCTTTTTCAGCAGCGTATCCAATGAATCTGATGTCTTTTTCAGTTAATGATGGTAAATTAATACGTACCCCAGGAACGTTTACACTTTTCTTACCACCTATTTCTCCATCGTTTTCAACTCTACAAAGTAAGTAATCTTCATGTTTTTCAATTACTTTAAGTGCAGTTTCGCCATCATCAATTAATACATCACCATTAATTGGCATGTCTTTAACAAATTCGTCGTAAGAAACAGAAATACATTCTGCATTCGATTTAATCTCAGGATTTCCAACTACTTTAAGAGTATCACCCTTTGCAACTAGAATTTTGCTGCCATCTTCAGTCGGAGTAGTACGGATTTCCGGACCTTTAGTGTCAACTAAAATAGCAACCTTTTCAGAAATTGAACGAACAGTGTCAATAACTTTTGACATGCCTTCATAATCCATATGAGCTGTGTTTAATCTTACCACATTAACTCCGGATTTAATCAATTTTTTCACGTACGCTTCGTCACACATCATGTCTGACACCGTAGCAACAATTTTCGTAAACTTTTTCATCAACTATTTAATTTATTTCAATTTTCTAATGTTATAAAGATCACTTACTCCTTCATAAAACTATCTAATGCCAGCTTATATGAGTCAAGTCCAAAACCTGCAATAGTTCCTATACATACAGGACTAATATATGAATGATGCCTATACGTTTCCCGTTTAAATACATTTGATATATGAACTTCGATTACAGGTGTGGTAATACCAGAGATTGCATCAGCAATGGCTATTGAGGTATGGGTATATGCCCCGGCATTTATAATAATTCCATCATAACTAAATCCAACTTCGTGGAGTTTATCAATAATTTCTCCTTCACAATTAGATTGAAAATAGAATAATTCTATGTTTAAGTATTTGTTTTTTATTTCATTGAAATAATCATCAAATGATCTATTTCCATAAATATTTACTTCTCGTTTACCCAATAAATTTAGGTTAGGGCCATTTAGTATTAATAGCTTCATTATTAAATAAAATTATTCTAAATTCTTATAAGCTGTTGGCACTATTTAAATTCGGTGCAAATGTATTGAAAAGTTATGTGATTTTGAAATGGAATAACAAAACAATAATATAAAAGCTCTTGTTTTTAAACCTTATAAATAACAATAATATAATAGTTGCAAACAATATTTAATATATATGAGGTAGTATGTATTCAGTATGTCAGGGAGTTGAGTCGTGTTAGTAGTTCTATTTATGTAGTATTTAAGACTATTCACTTTTTACATATTTTAACTCTTTTGTAATATTTTCGAAATCTTTATTAAGACCTCTTATATAATTTATTGCTGTATTTAAATGGTTTCAGTATTGTTTTGTAACATAATGTTGAGATTGGATTCATCTATAGCATAATAGGATAAATAATAAGTTAATGATTTTCATTGTGATTATTATTTTAAATAACTATAATAAAGATATATAGTGAAAAATCATGGCTGTTTTCAATATGTATCAGTGATCATCTTAGTTATTTTTAATAGCAATAATAAATAAATATGTATTGTATGGTGTTGTTTTGTATAATGGAAGATTTATTGCTGATTTGTTGTTTTTTTAAAGTTTAGAGTGTATTAATTCTCAATGATTCAATGAAATAATTATTGTTTATATGCTAAAATGTTTATTTCGTAATTAATAATTTAACGTTTAAAACAAGAATTTGATATTTACATAAAAAAGTGTGTTTTTTTTCTTGACACTATATGTTTATGTTTTTATATTTACTTATTATTGTACGTCAAATTAATTTAACACAAATAATATGAATTGGGAATCAGAAATTGAAGGCTTTAGGGGGTATCTTAAGGTCGAAAAGGGATTATCGGATAATTCGATACATGCCTATGTAACAGATTTAACAAAGTTAGTCCATTTTTTAAAAGACAAAGGTTATGGTAATCTGGGTCCGGATGAAGTAACATTAAATCATCTTAAAGAGATGATGGAGTGGGTTACACAAAAAGGTATTAGTCCTAGAACACAAGCCAGAATTATTAGTGGGATTAAGTCATTTTATAAATTTTTGTTAATTGAAGAAAAAATAGATAGAGATCCTACGGCTTTATTAGAGTCTCCTAAGATTGGTCGTAAACTTCCAGAAATTTTATCGGTTGATGAAATTGATGGTATAATTAATGCTATTGACACCAAGAAGCCAGAAGGTCAACGTAATAAAGCAATTTTAGAAACTTTATATAGTTGTGGATTAAGAGTTTCAGAATTAATAGACCTCAAAATATCCAATCTGTTCTTTGAATCAGGCTTTATAAAGATTGAAGGGAAAGGAAATAAAGAACGGTTGGTTCCTATTAGTACAAAGGCTATTAAAGAAATTAACCTTTATTTGAGTGAGTATAGGAGAAATCTAAAAATTCATGTGAATAGTGAAGATGTTTTATTTCTTAACAGGAGAGGTAAAAAATTGTCTAGAGTAATGATATTTACTATTATTAAAAATCTGGTTGCAAAATTAGGATTAACAAAAAATGTTAGTCCCCATACTTTCAGACATTCATTTGCTACTCACTTAATTGATGGAGGAGCTAATCTTAGAGCGGTTCAGGAAATGTTAGGTCATGAATCAATTATTACAACTGAGATTTATACTCATTTAGATAAAGAGTATTTAAAAAATACGATGATACAATTTCATCCAAGATCTTAAAAGATTAGTTAGGCAAAACGGATTGAGGGAGAAAAGTATTTTCTCCCTTTTTTATGCTTTAAATATGGTGAAAATTACTTTTCCATATTCTCTGTTCTCAATAAAGTTAGGATGGTCATTAAAAGTCACTTTGCCTGAGTGCTCAAAGATTAGCAATCCATCTTCCTTGTTTAAAAGTTCATTTTTGAGAATTAAGTCCGGAATTTTCTCTGAATTCTGAAGATCATAAGGAGGATCGGCAAATATCATATCGAACTTTTCATTAGTTTTTTCTACATATTTAAAGGCATTCCCTTTTATAACATGAATAATTTTCTCTAAACCAAGTTTTTTTGCTGTGCTAATAATAAACTTAAAATGATTATAATTAAGTTCAACACATGTTATGTTATCAGCTCCTCTTGAAGCAAATTCAAAACTAATACTACCCGTCCCTCCAAAAAGATCAAGTACTTTTAAATTAGTAAAATCGTATGTGTTGTTTAATACATTAAAAAGATTTTCTTTAGCGAAGTCAGTTGTTGGTCTGGCTTTAAAACTTTTTGGAGGAGAAAACCTTCTGCCTTTTAAATTTCCACTAATTATACGCATAAAGGTATATTAAAAAGATTAAGATAGTTTTGTAATGGTACGTTTTTGAATATTCCGGAAAATTTGAAATGTCTGGTTTCTGAATTTACTTTTACATGCTTAATATACCTTTTCAACAAAGAATAAATTTCATCGTTTTTAGAAACCAAACCAGACAAAAATACATTTGTTAGGTGAGTATTTAATTTGAGTTGTTCAAATACAAACAATACGAAATATAGAAATTCTTTTTTATCCTTGAACTTAAAGTTGTTATGCATAATTAAATCATTACCTGTGGTTACAATTATTTCAAAAAATGAATCTTGAATATTAATATGAACATGGTAATGCAGAGCATCATTCGTAGTGTTTAAAAGTGCATTTTCAATAAAAGGTGCAGTTTGTGTAAAAAAGTATAAATTACTGAAATGCATATGCAGTTCAGTAATAATTCTTTTAGGAATGCTATATACACAATAAGAATCCGCCATTCTTATTTTATTATTGAAAAATAAATGTTCTTCACTATTCTTATTCTGAAAGCAAAAATTTAAAAATGTTGATTCTTTATCCTTTTGAAATAAAGCATCAGGAACTAATGTTGTTTGCTTTGAATTGTATAAAATAAATACTTTTTGATATGAATATCCCAGAGTGGGATTGTCTTTAATTTCTTGACACAAAATATCAAAAATATTTTCATTTAAAGATAGTTGTCTACTATAAAATTGTATGTACTCGTTACTTATAGGATCAAGTACACAAAAAGAAAATCCATCCAGAGCTAACTGGATGGATAGAAAATATGATGTTGTAATATTTTTATCGAAATTATTATCGACAAGAGATGTAATGCTCATAATAATATTTTACAAATATGCAGGGTAATCTTAAATGCAAACTGCAATGAGTAAAATACTATTACTCCCAGTTACCTGCATTATTATTTGTTTCATCAAGAGAACCAACTTTAAGTCCCGGATATCTCTCAAGCTTTAAGGCTTTATCGTTTAGGTTAATGATCTCTTGCTTGTCAAGTCCATCAAGGAAAATGTTGTTATGAACTTTTGCTTCGAAAACCTCAACAGAAACTCCGGAACCAGTTACAACAACTCCGGCACCCATCTCGTACTCTTCGTTATCAACAAATGGTACGTATTTTAGTGAATCGATTTGGAATTTTTTTCCAAACAATGAATCTAGAACACTTACGAGTATTGTATCACGTTTAATTAGTCCAACACTAAGTGCTTTTTTTTCTGTCCATCCTTCTGCTAATAAACTATCAGAAAGGCTACCTTCTTTTTTAACCAACTTAAGTGAGTCATTTTTCACAAAGTTAATTAAGGTATCAAAACTACCAGTATATTTTTCAAATTGAGATTTGTACGCAACCTGGGCTGTCCTGATGTCTTTTAATTTTTGAATATTGACCTCAGTCCGTATTTTATGAATTCTGTTGAAACGGATTACACTATTAATGCTGTCATAACATAAATATCCTAACCCGATTATCGCAATAATTAGTACGATTTGAATGACTGTTTTCATTATTTTACAGATTTTTGTATTAGTTTGAATGCACAAATTTAAAAAAAAAATCAAATCTTAGTTTTTGATTACGTTATTTTATATCAATAATGATAAATAAACATATAATTTCTGCCATAGAGGCTCGGTTTAAACATATTCCAACAGGGTCTCAAGCCAAGGCAATAGCTGGTTTTGCTGATTTTTTGGTTACAGAAGATCCAAATCCTGTTTTTTTATTAAAAGGATTTGCCGGAACCGGTAAAACTTCACTAGTCAGTGCTTTTGTAGGAATATTAGACGAATTTAAAATTAAACAGGTTCTGATGGCTCCAACCGGAAGAGCTGCTAAAGTGTTTTCATCATATTCAAATAAACCAGCTTATACAATTCATAAGACTATTTACAGACAAAAATCTGCAAAGGATGGATTTGGTAATTTTGATTTGAATAAAAATTTGAAACCGGAAACGATATTTTTTATTGATGAAGCTTCTATGATTTCTGGCTTTACAGGTGATTATTCAGGTTTTGGTAGTGGAAATTTGTTAGAAGATTTACTCAATTTTGTATTTGAAGGTCGAAATTGCAAATTAGTACTAATTGGTGATTCGGCTCAGCTACCTCCTGTTGGGATTTCAGAAAGTCCTGCATTGGATGTAGATACACTAAAATATTATGGAGCCAATGTTACATTTAGTTTTTTATCTGACGTTGTAAGGCAGTCTTTTAAAAGTGGAATATTAAAAAATGCCTCTCAATTGAGGGAGTCTATTGATTCAGATGAATTCTTATCTGGATATCCTAAAATTGATTTATCTGGTATTAATGACGTAAGAAAAATATCAGGAGAGGAATTAATTGATGAAATTACTAATTCGTATGATGATGTAGGAATGGGTGAGACCTTGATTGTAAACAGATCGAATAAGAGAACTAATCTGTACAATAAGGGAATAAGGAATTCCGTATTGTATAAAGAAGAGCGGTTGACCATTGGGGATTATATTTTAGTTGTTAAAAACAACTATCACTGGCTAAAAGATAATAAAGAGGTTGATTTCATAGCTAATGGAGATGTTGCTGAAATTGTAAGAATAAAAGGTTATGAAGAGCTTTATGATAAGCAATTTGTGAATTGTACTATTAGGTTAGTTGATTATAAAGAATTAGAGGTGGATGTTAAATTATTACTTGATGTATTAGATTTAGATACACCAGGATTAAATCAAAAGGAACAAGAATCTTTTTTTTATCATGTATTGGAAGATTTTATGGATTTATCTCCCAAAAGTAAGCAATATGAAGCTGTAAAAAATAGTGACTATTACAATGCCTTACAGGTAAAGTTTGCTTATGCAATGACATGTCATAAGGCGCAAGGTGGGCAATGGAAAAATGTATTTGTTGATCCGGGTTTTGTTCCAGAAGAGAATCTTAATAAAGATTATTATCGCTGGCTTTATACGGCATTTACCCGAAGTAGTGAAAAACTTTTTTTGGTAAATTTTAAGGATGAGTATTTTGAATAAAAAAAGGAGAATTTCTTCTCCTTTTTTATGTATTTTAATTATCGTAAAGTCAATATAGTCAAGGAAATATGGAATAAAATACCTGCGTAAGATCGCTTACCATGGCTATGTTACTCTTCATAAATATCAATTACTGTATCTTTAGATCTTTAGCAATTGCATTAATTTTATCTTCTGCTTTTGAATCAGCAGAATAGTAATCAGATCTATTTTTCATTTCACCGCGAACTTCGAAATAGAATTTGATTTTTGGTTCTGTACCAGATGGACGTACACTAATTTTGGATCCATCTTCAGTAAAGAACTGCAACACGTTAGAAGTTGTAGGAAGATCGATTTTATTCTCTGATCCATCTAGTTTATTAAAAGCTGTTAATACTGCATAATCTTTAACCAAAGATACTTTCGAGCCTGCCAATTCAACAGGAGGATTTTCACGGAAATCTTTCATAATTTGTTGTATCTCATCAGCACCCGATTTCCCTTTTCTTACAATGTAAATCATCTTTTCTTTAGAGTATCCATACTCTAAATAAATATTCTGTAGCAATTCAAAAAGGGTAACTCCATTATCTTTAGCCCAGGCTGCTATTTCAGCAAACATGGCACAAGAGGCAACAGCATCTTTATCCCTTACATAATCACCAGGTAAAAATCCATAACTTTCTTCTCCTCCGCATATGTATTTTTTCGTTCCTTCGTAACTTTTAATTTTATCAGCGATCCATTTAAAGCCTGTATAAACATCAAAATATTCAATGTTGTTTTTTATAGCAATTTCTTTTAATAATTCGCTGGTAACAATTGTTTTAACGATGAATTCCTTGCCTGTTAAAAGATTGTTTTCCTTCCATCTTTTTACCATGTACCAGGTAATAAGTAATGCAGTCTGATTTCCGTTTAACAGGATGAAATCACCTTTTTCGTTTTTACATGCAATACCTAATCTGTCTGCATCCGGGTCTGAAGCCATTACTAAATCGGCATCAATTTCAGTGGCTTTATCAACCGCCATTTTTAAAGCAGCAGGTTCTTCCGGATTAGGAGATATTACTGTTGGAAAATCTCCGCTCACAACATCTTGTTCTGGAATATTGATGATGTTTGTAAATCCATACTTTTTAAGGGCATCCGGAATGAGTTTTACTCCAGTTCCGTGTATTGGTGTATATACTATTTTTAACTCTTTATTTCTTTCAATTGCTCCGGTATCTAGTGAAACGGACTTCACTTTTTCAAGATATTTCTCGTCCATTTCTTCCCCTAGCACTTCAATTAGGTTATCATTTCCTTCAAACTTAATATCGTCAATAGAGGTGATCTTTTGTACCTCGCTAATGACATTAGTGTCATGAGGAGCAATCATTTGACCTCCATCATCCCAGTATGCTTTATAACCGTTGTATTCTTTAGGATTATGTGATGCTGTAATGATAATCCCACTTTGACAATTTAGTTCTCTAATTACGAAAGATACTTCAGGTGTTGGTCTTAAATCGTCAAATAATAAAGCTTTTATCCCATTTGATGATAGGATTTTAGCTGAAATTTCTGCGAATTCTTTACTGTTATTTCTACAATCATGACCAATACAAACCTTGATTTCATCTAAATCTGCAAATTGCGTGTTTAAATAATTTGCTAATCCTTGGGTTGCTGCTCCTACAGTATATATGTTCATTCTATTAGATCCCGGCCCCATAATGCCCCGAAGACCACCTGTGCCAAATTCAAGATCTTTATAAAAAGCATCAATTAAATCAGAATTGTCTTCCTTATTCAGAAGCTCTTTAATTTGGCTTTTTGTTTCTTCATCATAATTTCCCGATAACCATTGATTTGCTTTTTCGGTTACCAATTTTAAGATATCTTGGTTTTCCATTGTTTTGTAATTATTTAGGTATTATTTTAATTTTTTTAAACACTCTTCAAGACTGTCTTTCCAATAAGGAACGGTTAGGTTGTATATGGATTTTATTTTTGATTTGTTGAGAACACTATAAAATGGGCGAGGTGCTGCGGTTGGAAAGTCTTTAGATTCAATTGGTGAAAGTTTACAATTAATACCCATCATCTGATGAATGTTTGTCGTAAAATCGTACCAGCTACAAACGCCTTCGTTGCTATAATGGTATATCCCCGGAGAAAATAAATCAGGGTCTTTTTCTACCTTTTCAATAATAGTCAAAATTGCTTTGCCTAAATCAACTGCATATGTAGGAGAGCCTATCTGATCAAATACAATTCCTAATTCCTCTTTGTTTTCACCAAGATTTATCATGGTTTTAACAAAGTTATTCCCGAATTCAGAATAGAGCCATGAAGTTCTTAAAACGATTGATTTAGATTGATTTTCAAAAAGAAATTTTTCACCTAATAACTTCGTTTCTCCATAATACGATTCCGGAATAGCTAAATCATCTTCATTGTAAGGTTTGTACTGTTTTCCATCGAAAACATAGTCTGTAGAAATATGAATAACGGTAATCTGATTTTCTGCAGATACAATACCTATATTTTTTACAGCTTCAGCATTTAATTTACGTGCAGCTGTTTGATCTTGTTCGGCTTTGTCTACAGCTGTATAAGCTGCACAGTTTACAATATATTTGAATTCCTTGTTTTTAATGTATTCCCGGATTTCATCAATATTACAAATATTCAAATCGCTTACATCGGTAAAATCAATTTCAATATTTTCATAATGTTTGGCAATAGAATGGATACTTCTGCCCAGCTGACCGTATCCACCTGTTACAAGAATTTTAATCATTTGAAGTTATATTACAAAATTATATTCAGCACCTTTAAATAATGGATGTTTAAGATCCTTTTTTGATATGTTGGTATCTTTAAGTGGAATTTTCCAATCAATATTTAGATTAGGATCATTGTAAATAATTCCTCTTTCTGCCTCATTGTTATATATATTATCACATTTATAGGTAAATAAAGCTTCGCTACTTTGAACAGAAAAACCATGAGCAAACCCTCTTGGTATCATTAGTTGCAATCCATTTTCTTCAGATAATTCAATACTGAATACTTTACCAGATGTTGAAGAATTCTTTCTCAAGTCAATTACAACATCTAATATTTTTCCTTTAATTACATGAACAAGTTTAGCTTGACTGTATGGAGCTAATTGATAATGTAATCCTCTGATTACACCATATTGCGAACTAGAAAAATTATCTTGAACAAATTCATTCTGGATGTCGTATTTCTTATATCTGTCTTTATTATAAGATTCTAGAAAAAAACCTCTAGTGTCAATAAATTTATTAGATTTTATTATTTGTAAACCTTGAAAATCTGTTTTGATGACTTCCATAATGAGTTATATATATCGAATATTATATTCTTAAAAAACTGGTATCAAAAATATAAAACTATTTGGCAATTCTTTTTAAGTACTGACCATATTCATTTTTTTCTAATGGTTTAGCTAGTTTTAACAATTGTTCTTTATTTATATAACCTTTGTTAAATGCAATTTCTTCCAGGCATGCCACCATTAATCCTTGTCTGCGTTCGATTGTAGCAATAAAATTTGAAGCTTCAAGCATACTGTCGTGTGTGCCAGTATCAAGCCAGGCCATTCCCCGACCCATAAGGTTTACTTTGAGTTTACCCTCCTTTAGATATAACTTATTAAGATCGGTAATTTCTAATTCTCCACGTTTTGAAGGTTTCAGTTGTTTTGCTTTTTTAATCACGGAATTGTCATAATAATATAATCCGGTAACCGCATAATTAGACTTTGGATGAACTGGTTTTTCTTCCAGACTTATTACTTTATTTTCATTGTTAAATTCAACAACGCCATATCTGTCAGGATCTGTTACATAATATCCAAACACTGTTGCACCATCATTATTATTAGTAGTTTCGGTCAAAACGCTTGAGAAGTAGTATCCAAAGAAAATATTATCTCCTAATATGAGGCATACGTTATCATTTCCGATAAAATCTTCACCAATTAAAAAAGCTTGAGCTAAACCATCCGGACTTGGTTGTTCAGCATATGAAATCTCAAGCCCAAGTTGTTTTCCATCTCCAAACAGTTTTTGATATAAAGGTAAATCATGAGGTGTGGATATAATTAATATTTCACGAATACCAGATAGCATCAGTACGGATAACGGATAATATATCATAGGTTTGTTATAAACGGGTATTATCTGTTTTGATATGCTTTGTGTTATGGGATATAACCTTGTGCCTGATCCTCCGGCTAAAATAATTCCTTTATATTTTTTCATAGAAACAGATGTTGTGGAGTCTTTAAATCTTTTGATTATTAGTATGGAAATATTATTCAAACTTAAAACTTAGTAAAATAAAACGCAACAAAGTCACTCATTAATTATAAGTGACTTTGTTTTATTGTTGGAAAAACATTGTTTTACTATGGTTGTAATGGACCTCTGCCAATACTATAATAAGTAAAACCATTTTCTACAATTTCTGACGGATCATAAATATTTCTTCCATCAAAAATTATTTTATTTTTTAGTAATTTTTCCAGGACCTTAAAGTTTGGAATCCTGAATTCAGGCCATTCTGTGATAACAATTAATGCATCAGCATCAATTAATACCTCATACTGATCCTTACCATATTCAATTTTATCACCGATTATGCGTTGACCTTCCTCCATAGCAACAGGATCATAGGCCTTGATTTTTGCTCCCATCTTCATAAGTTCTTCAATTACAACCAGAGAAGGAGCTTCGCGCATGTCATCGGTTTTGGGTTTAAAGGAAAGACCCCACATGGCAAATGTATATTTGTCAAGCTGAGTTCCGTATTGATCGGTAATTTTTTTTACTAAAACATGTTTTTGGTCATTGTTAACATCTTCAACAGCCTGTAATAGTCTTAGTTTATAACCATTTTCATCAGCAGTTTTGATGATTGCTTTTACATCTTTTGGGAAGCATGATCCACCATATCCAGCACCTGCATATATAAATTTATTACCAATACGTGCATCAGATCCAATGCCTTTTCTTACCGAAGTAATGTCAGCACCAACAATTTCACATAGATTAGCCATGTCGTTCATGAAACTAATTTTGGTAGCCAGCATGGAGTTTGCTGCATACTTGGTCATCTCAGAAGAAGGAATATCCATAAATATAATAGGATGGCCATTTAAAAGGAACGGTTTATATAACCTGCTCATTGTTTTTTGAGCTCTTTCGGATTCTGTTCCAATAACTATTCTATCTGGTTTAAGGAAGTCTTCAATCGCATTACCTTCTTTTAAGAATTCAGGATTTGAGGCAACATCGAAATCAATGTCGACTCCTCTTTTTTCCAATTCATCATTAATAGCAGCTTTTACTTTTTTTGCTGTTCCAATAGGTACAGTACTTTTGGTAGCAATAACCATATAGTGGTTCATGTACTTACCAATTTGGCGAGCCACTTCCAATACGTATTTTAGATCTGCACTTCCATCTTCATCAGGAGGTGTGCCAACAGCAATAAATACAACGTCAGTTTGTTCCAGAGAATCCTTTAAACTAGTCGTAAAAGAAAGTCTTCCTTTTTCAACATTATCCAGAACCATTGTTTCCAGCCCTGGCTCATATATTGGAATTATTCCTTTTTTAAGGTTTTCAATTTTTTTATCATCAATATCAACGCAGGTAACATTAATACCTACATTCGCAAAGCATGTTCCGGATACTAATCCTACATAACCGGTACCAACAATAGAAATCTTCATTCGCTTATAGTTTAATTTAGAGTTCTTTATACTTTTATAAAAGCTTTATTGAATCATTAAGTTGTATTCGAAAATTGAAATTTATTATCTTTTAACCTGAGTTCGATATAAAATTAATGGCTCAAATCGCTTATAAATATTGAGTTTCAAGGAATGTTTGCGAAAGCATAGCGGGCTATGGTAAGCAAATATGACGCAGAAAATCGGTATTTATAAGTGAAAATCATAGCTTTTCATTAAATAATCGATTTACGGCTCTAAATTTTATCACCATAGCTCGCTATGTCTCAAAAATTTATATTGTAAATCAATCATTTACTGAAATTTGAGCTCGCTAATTTTAATCGAACTCAGGTTTTTACAAAAATCGAAACTTAATCTTTTTTTCAAAAGCAAATTCAAATGTAGAGAAATTTAGTAATTTATTGGTAATGGCTTTGTTTTATTAGGTAAGCTTTATTTTTTATTTGATAAAACTGAAAAACGAATGTGCTGACTAGCAGAATAGTATATGTAGAGTGAATTTTTTTTGAAATTTTACTTTTTTAAGATGGAATAGTTTAAGTTAAAAAGATTTAAATCTAGAGAATAGAATCTTTAATTATGGATGATTTACTAAAGTTTTAAGGAATTTTTTTGTACTTTTGCAGCTGTTTTTTAAATATAATGTCTAACTACTAGTAATTAATTGATTATTAAATGAGTGAAGTAAATGAAAATGCTCAGGAATTAAATGAAACTCCTGAAGCAAAAAATGAAGCAGTGAACGTAACTGCAAACACTTCTGATGCAAATTTTGATTGGGATGAATTTGAGCAGGGAGAAGTATTTGGAAAAAAAGGATCAAAAGAAGATCTTGAAGAAATGTATGATAAAACTCTTTCTACAATTTCAGAAAAAGAAGTAATTGAAGGAGAAGTAATTGCATTAAGTAAGAGAGAGGTTGTAATTAATATTGGTTTTAAATCTGATGGTATTATCAGTAGAAACGAATTTCGTTATAATCCAGAATTAGCAGTAGGTGATACCGTTGAAGTTTATGTTGAAAGCCAGGAAGACAAAAAAGGTCAGTTGGTTCTTTCTCATAAAAAAGCAAGAGCATTACGTTCTTGGGATAGAGTTAATGCTGCGTTAGAAAATGATGAAGTTATCAAGGGATATATTAAATGTCGTACTAAAGGTGGTATGATCGTTGATGTATTTGGTATTGAGGCTTTCCTTCCAGGTTCACAAATTGATGTGAAACCTATTCGTGACTACGATATGTATGTCGGAAAAACTATGGAATTCAAGGTTGTTAAAATTAATCCTGAATTTAAAAATGTAGTTGTTTCCCATAAAGCACTTATCGAAGCTGAGCTTGAACAACAGAAAAAAGATATTATTTCCAAGCTTGAAAAAGGACAAGTTCTTGAGGGAACTGTTAAAAACATTACTTCTTATGGTGTATTTATTGACCTTGGTGGTGTAGATGGATTGATCCATATTACAGATCTTTCCTGGGGTCGCGTAAGTCATCCGGAAGAAATCGTTCAACTAGATCAAAAATTAAATGTTGTAATTCTTGATTTTGATGACGAGAAAAAGCGTATTGCTTTAGGATTAAAGCAATTGACATCTCATCCATGGGATTCGTTAGATGCAGAGCTTAAAGTTGGTGATGCAGTTAAAGGAAAAGTTGTTGTAATGGCCGACTATGGTGCGTTTGTGGAAATTGCTCCAGGTGTAGAGGGATTAATCCACGTTTCAGAAATGTCTTGGTCACAACACTTAAGAAGTGCACAGGATTTCTTAAAAGTAGGAGACGAAGTAGAAGCAACAATCCTTACATTAGATCGCGACGAGCGTAAAATGTCTCTTGGTATTAAGCAGCTTAAAGCAGATCCTTGGGAGAAAATTGAAGAAAAATATTCAGTAGGTTCTAAGCATCAGGCAAAAGTCAGAAACTTTACTAACTTCGGTGTTTTTGTTGAAATTGAAGAAGGTATTGACGGTTTAATCCATATTTCTGATCTTTCATGGACTAAGAAAATTAAACATCCAGCAGAATTTACTTCTATAGGTGAGATTGTTGATGTTGTTGTTCTTGAAATAGATAAAGAAAACAGAAGATTAAGTCTTGGACATAAACAATTAGAGGAGAATCCATGGGATGTATTTGAAACGTTGTTTACTGTTGATTCAATTCATGAAGGAACTATTGTTGAATTGTTCGATAAAGGTGCTGTAATTGCACTTCCATATGGTGTTGAAGGATTTGCTACTCCTCGTCATCTGGTTAAAGAAGATGGTTCACAAGCAAAAGTGGATGAAAAGCTTGATTTTAAAGTTATTGAATTCAATAAAGCTTCTAAGCGTATAATTCTTTCACATTCAAGGGTTTTTGAAGATGAGAAAAAAGCAGCTGATGATTCAGAAAAAGCAACTCAGGCAAAAACTACGAAAAAAGGTGTGAAGAAGTTGAAAGATAACCTAGAAAAGACTACATTAGGTGATATTTCTAGCTTGCAAGCCTTGAAAGATAAAATGGAAAAGGACGAGAAGAAATAATTTATTTACTAAATTAGAGTAGTATTCAATAAAATCTTTTAACAGATGGACTTTAAAATAGATAAATTAGATGATTTTACACTAATTCAGATTATTAAAGAAAAACTTGATACGCATATTGCGCCATCATTGAAATCTGAACTTGTTTTATTATCCGGTAATGGAGAAAAAAATATTCTTCTGGATCTTGCTAAATCAAGTTATTGTGATTCATCTGGATTGAGTGCTATTCTGGTAGCGAATAGATTATGTAAGAATGCTGATGGTAATTTTGTTTTATCAGGATTACAACCTGCAGTTGAACGATTAATTTCGGTTTCGCAGCTGGATTCTGTTTTAACTATTGCTAATAATCTTGATGAGGGTGTTGAACTAATGAGGAAAGCTATTGAAAAGTAATGTCTAAATCATTTTCAATTACCATCTTAGGGAGTAATTCAGCATTACCTACTTCTGAAAGATATCCAACCGCTCAGGTGCTCAATGTATCTGAGCGGTTTTATTTGATAGATTGTGGTGAAGGAACGCAAATGCAACTTCGAAGAAATAAAATTCGGTTTACAAAAATAAACCATATTTTTATTTCTCATTTGCATGGTGATCATTGTTTTGGCTTAATTGGATTGATTTCAACCTTTGGATTATTAGGTAGAAAAGCAGATTTATATATTCATTCACACTCAGATTTAGAGTATGTTTTACAGCCGCAATTATCCTATTTTTGTAGAGACTTACCTTTTAAAGTTGTTTTTTCGCATTTTAATCCCAAAGAGTCAGGAGTAATTTATTCAGATAAAAACATTGAAGTGGAGTTAATCCCTTTGGTTCATAGGGTGCCTACTTGTGGTTTTTTATTTAGAGAAAAAGAAGAACAAAGGAATGTAAGAAAAGAATTTGTTTTTAAATACAAGCCGCAGATAAAAGAGATTATACAAATTAAAAAAGGTGCAGATTATGTTACTTCTGATGGAGAGGTTTTGCCTAACAAAGAAATAACGCATGATCCTCCTCATACCAGATCATATGCTTTCTGTACTGATACTAGATATACAGAGAAAATTATTAGTCAGATTAAAAATGTGGATGTATTATATCACGAATCTACCTTCTTGAAAGTTGATGAGAAGTTGGCTAAAAAAACATATCATTCAACAGCAGAACAGGCCGCAGAAATGGCTGTAAAAGCAGAAGCAAAAAGGCTTTTTTTAGGTCACTTTTCAACTCGGTACAAAAATTTAGTCCCATTTCTTGATGAAGCCAAAAGTGTATTTGAAAATTCACATATCGCTTCAGAAGGCGATGTTATAAGTATCCCTTTGTAAGGTTCTTAAAATCGATTATATTACCTATATTTGCCGAAAATTTTTCTATTATAATCATCTGTATTTTATTGGTGATATATTTGAAAGAGTGAGATTAGGACATTATACTATGCTTTAAATGTATAATTAATATCGTGTCTGTTTTGTTTGAAATTCAAAGGTTTTATTCAATAAATATTAAACATCTGTATTGATGCAAGAGAAAATTATTATTCTTGATTTTGGGTCGCAATATACCCAGTTAATCGCCAGAAGGGTGAGAGAGATTAATGTATACTGTGAAATTCATCCATATCATTCAATACCTGAATTGGATAGTACTGTAAAAGGAGTAATTCTATCAGGTAGTCCATATAGTGTTAGAGATGAAGCTGCCCCTATTCCTGATATAAGTCAGATTAAAGGAAAATTTCCTTTGCTTGGAGTATGCTATGGAGCACAATTTCTTTCGCAGCATTTTGGGGGAGAGGTAAAGCCTTCAAATACAAGAGAATATGGAAGAGCTAATTTGGGTTTTATAGATCGAAATGGAGATTTGTTAACTGGTGTGGCTGATAATTCGCAAGTCTGGATGTCTCATGGAGACACTATTGTAAATTTACCTGAGAATTTTAAAATTATTGCGAGTACTGCAGATGTAAATGTTGCAGCTTACGAAGTGGAAGGTGAAGATACATTTGGTTTACAGTTTCACCCAGAGGTATATCACTCAACTGATGGTAAGGCAATACTTTTTAATTTTGTTGTTTCAATATGTGGCTGTACTCAGGATTGGACACCTGATTCTTTTGTTGATTCAACAGTTGCCACTTTAAAGCAGAAAATTGGTAATGATAAAGTAGTATTAGGATTATCAGGAGGTGTTGACTCTACAGTTGCCGGTGTATTGCTTAATAAAGCTATTGGTGATAATCTTACTTGTATTTTTGTTGATAATGGTTTGCTTCGTAAAAATGAATACCAAAATGTATTGGATTCATATCAACATATGGGTTTAAATGTTATTGGTGTAGATGCTCGTGAAGAGTTCTTAAGCGAATTGGCAGGTGTTTCAGATCCTGAAACAAAAAGGAAAATTATAGGTCGTGTTTTTATTGAAATATTTGATAAAGAGGCGCATAAAATTCAAAATGTAAAGTGGTTAGCTCAAGGAACTATTTATCCTGATGTGATAGAATCAGTTTCTGTTAACGGGCCTTCTGCAACTATTAAGTCACATCATAATGTGGGTGGGTTACCTGAAAAAATGAACCTTAAAGTAGTAGAACCTTTAAATTTATTATTTAAAGATGAAGTTCGTAGGGTTGGTAAAGCTTTAGCTATATCACCTTCTTTATTGGGGAGACATCCATTTCCAGGGCCAGGGTTGGCTATTCGAATATTAGGTGATATTACCCAGGAAAAAATAGATATTCTTCAAGAAGTAGATTATATATTCATTAAAGGGTTGAAAGAAAATGGTTTGTATGATGATGTATGGCAGGCAGGAGCGATGCTTTTACCCGTACAGTCTGTAGGTGTTATGGGCGATGAACGTACGTATGAAAGAGTTGTTGCATTAAGAGCTGTTTCATCTACAGACGGGATGACTGCTGACTGGGTACATTTACCTTATGAATTCCTTGCAAAAGTTTCGAATGATATCATTAATAAAGTAAAGGGTGTGAACCGTGTTGTTTATGATATTAGTTCTAAGCCACCTGCAACTATAGAATGGGAATAGTCAAATAATCAATTAGATATTGGCTTACAGAAAGTTATTCTAATTCAATTGGCTAGTTCGCTAACATGAATTGTAGTATGTAATTTACGAGTTTATACAATTAAAAATAACAAAAAAGACTGGAACTTTTCCGGTCTTTTTTTGTTAAATGATTATTCTTTGTATATATAGTTTCTATATTTGTATTACGCTCAAATTTCATTTTTTATAATCTTAATATCTTATTATGCAAGCCCATATCTTTAAATATAGAATTGTTATATTATTATTTTTATTCATTTCTATTGCGAAAATAGAAGCTCAGAATTTTAATCAGGATCTGCAGAAACTTCAGTTATCCTTTAAACTCATTTCTACTTTTTATGTTGATTCTGTTGATGATAAACAATTGGTTGAAGATGCCATTGTTGGAATGTTAGATAAACTGGATCCTCACTCAGAATATCTATCACAGGATGAAGTTGCTTTGCTTAATGAACCTTTAGATGGAAGTTTTGAAGGGATTGGTATTCAATTTAATATTTTGAAAGATACATTAATGGTAGTTTCTCCCATTTCCGGGGGGCCATCAGAAAAAGTTGGCGTGAATGCCGGAGATAGGATACTTTACATAGATGATGAGAATGTAGCGGGAATTGGATTGAAAAATTCAGATGTTAAATCGCGTTTAAAAGGAAAGAAGGGTACCAATGTAAAAATTAAAGTTTTGCGAAGAGGGGTGAAAAATCTTCTGAGTTTTACAATAGAACGAGATAAGATTCCAATTCATAGTGTAGAGGCAAGTTACATGGCTACACCTGAAATTGGTTATGTTAAGATAAATCAATTTTCTTCCACTACACATGATGAATTTACAGAATCATTAAAGGCATTGCAAGAGAAAGGAATGAGAAACCTTATTCTTGACTTAAGAGGAAATCCTGGCGGATATTTAAAGGCGGCGATTGATATTGCAGATGAATTTTTAGATCATCAAAAGTTGATAGTATACACAGAAGGATTATCTAATCCACGTCGTGAATTCTATTCTACATCAAAGGGGTTTTTTAAGGAAGGTAAGGTCATTGTTTTAATAAATGAAGGTTCTGCCTCGGCAAGTGAAATTGTTTCCGGAGCCATACAGGATTGGGATAGAGGAATAATTGTTGGGAGAAGGAGTTTTGGTAAGGGTTTGGTTCAGAGACCGTTGAATCTTCAGGATGGATCAATGATAAAACTTACAATTGCAAAGTATTATACGCCATCAGGAAGGTGTATTCAAAAACCATATGATAAAGGTAAAAAGCAATATAAACAAGAAATTTATACAAGATATAGCAAAGATAATCAATCAGAAAAAAAAGACAGCTCCGAATTATTGGCTGACAAATATTATACAAAAACTTCTAATAGAGTTGTTTATGGAGGTGGAGGAATCACACCGGATATAGAACTGTCAATTGATACTACGAATTATTCTGATTATTATAGAGATATAGTGGCAAACGGAGTATTGTATCGTTTTGCTCTGTCGTTTGTTGATGAAAATAGAAAGGAATTGGAAGATAATTTTAAGGATTTTGCTAGTTTTAAAGAAGGATTTACTATAAATAAAGATATTGTTTCGGCTTTGCTGAAAGAAGCAGAAAAAGAAAAATTCTCTTCAGATATGGAAGATGTAGAAGTATCTATTCCAATATTAAAAACACAATTGAAGGCATTGATCGCCAGAAATATTTGGAGTCCCAATGAGTATTTCCAGATAATTAATCCATCTTCTCAAGAATATGTTAAATCCATTGAAATGTTGTCCGGAGATAAAAATTATTCAAAACTTTTAAGATAAATGAGTGATTTTAGTTTTTCATGGTTGGAATGGTTTGGCTTTGTTTCCGCAATAATATATCTGTATTTTTCTGTTAATCAGAAAATATGGCTATGGCCGATGGGTATAGTTTCATCGTTGTTTTATATGATTGTGTTTTATTATACGCGACTGTATGCAGATATGATATTACAGCTATATTATTTAGTCGTTAGTATATGGGGCTGGATATTTTGGCATGACAGACAAATTGATGAAGGAAATGAGAAAATTAAAATTCAAAAAGTGACAAATAAAACTTATATTAGATTATTAGTTGCTTTCTGTATTCTATATGTTTTGTTAGCTTATTTGTTACTAACTGTACCATCAGCATTAAATATTACGGCCTCAGATATGCCATACTGGGATGCTTTTACTACAGCAGGAAGTTTTGTAGCTACCTGGATGCTTGTGAAAAAGATTATTGAACAATGGTTAATATGGATAATAATAGATAGTGTAGCTATGGGAATGTATATGTATAAAGGGTTGTATTTTACTGCATTTTTGTTTCTGGTTTATTCCGTAATGGCAGCTTGGGGGTATTTTGCCTGGCTAAAGGATATTAAAAAACAATCCGTTTTTGCAGATTAATTAAAAACAAGTTCAGAATACGCAAAGGATCTCTCTT
This sequence comes from Marinilabiliaceae bacterium, assembly GCA_050296935.1. Classification (GTDB taxonomy): domain Bacteria; phylum Bacteroidota; class Bacteroidia; order Bacteroidales; family Marinilabiliaceae; genus Saccharicrinis. The sequence goes on from JBNKRV010000307.1 coordinate 44,617, forward strand.
TATGAAAGTAGTTATAACTGGACCCGAATCTGCTGGCAAATCTATACTGTCAAGTGGGTTGGCGAATGTATTTAAAGGAAATTTTGTAGATGAATATGCACGAAGTTATGTTGAAAATCTGGAATCTCATTATCAGTATTCCGATGTAGAACATATTGCGCGCCATCAATTGATGCAATATGATATTTTAAAATATTCAAAAGGATTTACATTCTTTGATACATATATGATAATTACTAAAATTTGGTTTTTGCATGTTTATAATAAAATACCATCGTGGTTTGAAAGTGAATTTATAAAAAGACCAGTAGATTTATATTTATTGTGTAAGCCAGATTTGGTTTGGGTTGATGATGGTATCAGAGAAAATGAAGATAAAAGAGATTTACTTTTCTCAAAGTATAAAAATGAATTGGATAATTATGGATTTGATTATGAAATTATCGAAGGTTTTGGTGAGAAACGTTTAGATAATGCAGTAAAAATAATTAATAAAAGAAAATTAAATTTATAAATATGACTCAGTTTACCTATCCTGAAATTTTACAGAAAACAATCAGAGACCTTTCCTCTGAAGATTCATACAAAGAAGTATGTCATACGCATTTTTTTGACCATCCTATGCCTTCAAGCACCAAGCTTGCTGAAATTGTTAACCTTACCCGAGAATTAATTTTTCCTGGGTATTTTGGGGATTCAACAGTTCGCTCTGAAAGTATTCATTATTACATAGGAGTACATACAGAATTACTATATGATTTGTTAAATAAGCAAATTCTTGCAGGTTTGTGTTTTCAATGCAATATTTCAGATTCGGAAACGCTTAACAAACATAAGCGTGATGCTTTTAATATAACAAATAAATTTATTGCGGAATTACCCAATTTAAGGAGGTTATTGACCACTGATGTTGAGGCTGCATTTTTAGGAGATCCTGCTGCAAAAAGCAGGGGAGAGGTCATATTCTGTTACCCTGCAATCAGAGCAATTTCAAGTTATAGAATCGCTCATGCACTTGTAGATTTGAAGGTACCTATAATCCCTCGTATGATTTCAGAAATGGCACATTCAGAAACAGGAATTGATATACATCCGAAGGCTCAGATTGGAGAATACTTTACTATTGATCACGGTACAGGAGTAGTAATAGGTGCCACATCAATAATTGGAAATAATGTTAAACTATTTCAAGGTGTAACACTGGGAGCAAAAAGCTTTCCATTAGATGAGAATGGGAACCCAATTAAAGGTATTCCCAGACATCCAATTGTTGAAGATGATGTGGTAATTTATTCTCAGGCTAGTATTTTAGGAAGGATTACGATTGGTAGAGGTTCGGTAATTGGAGGAAACGTTTGGGTGACTAATAATGTTAAGCCAGGTTCAAAATTAATTCAATTTAAACCTAAAGATGCATTATATGCAGAAGGTGGAGGTATTTAATTATGTAGATTATATTTTCTCTTTCCTTGTGTTATGTTGAATAATTGAATTTCAGTAATTATAGAAAGATGATCATATATTAAAAGTGCTATCTGTATATCAAAGTATTCGTAAAATTGATGAAATAATAAGTTTGATAAATAGTCAAAATTTATATATTTGTGTGAAGCATTACTAATTTGAACAATGGCATTTAATATTACAGAGTGGTATAATGAGAAATTGGAGGGGGAAGTGATTCTCAACTTCAATGGAAGTATTACTCCGGACCTTATTACTGAGGCTCTTAATACAATAGAAAAGAGTTTGAATCTTAAAAATGAGAAAAATAAGGTTCGAAAAAAAGTATACAATGTATTTGTTGAATGTCTTCAAAACTTGTACCACCACGTAGATAAACCACCAATTGATTTAAATTTAGTGCAAAAAGATAACTTTGGAGTTATCATTTTAAGTAAAGATGAGTCCTTTTATAGAATTTCTACCGGAAATTTTGTGGATAAGAATAAAATTAGAGTTATAAAGGATAGAATCGATCAGGTAAATTCGCTCACTGATAAAGAAATTCGAATGCTTTATATTGATATAATGAGCAATGGAGAATTTTCGGATAAAGGTGGAGGTGGATTGGGGATGCTTGATATTGTAAGAAAAACAGGGAACAAATTGGAGTACTATTTTTATAAGTACAACGATAATTATATTTTTTTTTCATTAGACGTTTACATTAGTTAAACCATATAGTGTTACCAATATGGAAACAATAATTAGAGAAGGAACACCGAAAACACCATACGTTAGATTAGATGGTGATAAAGGAATTGTTGAAATAAAAGGTCGATCAATACCTGAAAATTCAATAGAGTTTTATAAGCCACTTATTGATTGGCTTGAAGAATACGGGGTAGAAGCATTACCACAAACTTCTGTAAATATACAGTTAGAGTATTTTAATACCAGCTCCTCAAAATGTATTTTGGATATTTTTAAAAAGCTTGAAAGTATATTCAAAAAAGGACAAAAAGTTGAGGTTAACTGGTATTACGAAGAAGATGACGAGGATATGTTTGAAGCTGGAGAAGATTACCAATCTATTATCAATATTCCATTTAAAATGATTGAGATGGAAGAATAGAAAATTAAAGTTTTAAATAAAAAATATAAAAAAGAGTAGCGATAAAAATTATATTCGCTACTCTTTTTTATTTAATAACCAGCTATAGTACTCTCCGGTATTATTTAATATCTTTTTGAGAATGCCAAAGTAAAGCACAAAAAACAATAGTATATTATAGATCCATATTACTATAATATTAGCCCAGATTGTATCGATTTTAAAGCCTCCAAAATACTTATAAGGACTCAAGAAATGTGCTCTAAGTTTGTTACTGATTGGATCTTTAAATATAGGATCAGATTTTTGGACGAGTTTACCTCTGTATTCAATGATTTTATTTGAAAAAATATTATTAGTATTCTTTACAAAGTTTTCAATTTCAATATTCGAATATTGCTTTTTGAGCTGATTAAATTGTTCTCTACTTTCTGAGGTCAGCGTTAATTCTTTTTTCTTTTTGTCAAGAAGATTGTCTGTTTTGTTGAATATTCTTAGGTAATCTTTTTTTCTGGATTTTAAATACTCTTTTGCTTTGTTGTATTCGGTTATAGAAAAATCATTCACATTAAGATGACTTACAAACGATATGTCTGCCTTAATTAAACCATATTTATTTTCTTCAATAATTTCATTTTTAATTAATTGCAGTGATATTGTGAGATTGTTGTGGTCATTAAGTTCCAGTTTTTTATAGCTAAAATCAAGCTTAGACTGAAGATAAGGAACCCAATATTCCTTTCGATAACTAGCTTCGCTTTTTAATTTGTCATATATGTAAAACTGTTTTTCATAAGGGTTGTTCTTAAATTGATTAACAACTAATGCCTCAAAACCCCATCTAGCTGTTATTAGTTCACCATACCATGGAATTTTTTCAGGGTTTGAATATTTCGGATTTAAGTGATCATAACTAATAAATACCCCTGATAAAATAATTTGAGGAATAATTAAAAACGGAATTAAAATATAAATATTTACTGCCTCTTTAAAGCTGTCTGATATAATGAGTCCTAATAAATTTGAGAATACAGATGCGCTGAATAGTACCAGCCAGTATTCCATATACATTCCTTTGATTTCAATAATACTATTCCCAATGAACACAAAAAGCATGGCTTGTATTGCAGATAGAGTTGTTAAAATGAATACTTTAGAAAGTAGATAGCTGAGTCGGCTGAGGTTCAAGAACTCTTCTCTCTTTAAGATTTTTCTGTCGCGGATAATTTCTTCAGCACTAACCGTTAAACCAATAAATATGGCTATGATTACAGCCATGATTATGTATACAACAACATTAGGATTATTTTGGAAAATATACCCTTCGCTATTTGAAACATCAACATTGTAGTATTTGATTATGGTGGATAGTAAAAATGCTAAAACGGGTGTCTCAAGTAGATTAATAACAAGATATTGTCTGTTTGTTATTTTCGAAAGAATATCTCGCTTCAGAAATACTATCAATTGTTTAATACGATTGGGTATTTTAAATTGAATGGGAGGAAGTTCATGAGAGTTATCTCTATTATTTAAATTCTGGGATGATTTTTCTTTTTGAAATCGCTCATACCATTCAACAGGCTCTATTTTTCTGTTTCTGGTAAAGGAACCATATTCATCAATGACTTGTGAATTTACAATGTTTAATACTTGTTCAGGATTAACATTACCACATGTTTTACATTCACTTTCCTGCCGATTGGCTTGCTTTATACAGTCTTTGAAGTAATTAATGCTTTCAACAGGGTCTCCATCGTATATTAAATACCCTCCTGTATCTAGTACGAAGAGCTGATTAAACATCTTAAAAATATCACTGGAGGGTTGGTGGATTACAACGAATACGAGTTTTCCTTTTAATGCAAGTTCTTTAAGTAAATCCAGAATATTTTCAGAATCTCTGGAAGACAATCCTGATGTTGGCTCATCTAAAAAAAGTACAGATGGTTCTCTAATTAACTCTAAAGCTATGTTTAATCTTTTCCTTTGTCCTCCACTTATTTTTTTATTAAGAGGTGAGCCAACTTTCATATCCTTAATATCATACAAACCCAAGGATGAAAGTAATCTCAATACTCTTTTTTTAATTTTAAATTCACTGTAATCATCAAAACATAATTTGGCATTGTAGTATAAGTTTTGATATACAGTTAAATTCTCCATCAATAAGTCATCTTGAGAAACATAACCTATCAATCCCTCAATTTTATCAGGGTTTTTATGGATGTCAATATCATTTATTTTTACGTAACCACTATTGGGTTTATAAATTCCGCTTAATATATTAGTTAATGTACTTTTCCCCGCTCCACTAGAACCCATTATACCAACAAGTCTACCTGATTCACTGTTGAAACTCATTGGGTGTATACCAGTTTTCTTATTTTTAAAACGATATGATATGTTGTTCGCTTCAAAAGAAATAGGTGTTGAAATATGGTCGCTGGTAAATTTACCAACAATATCACTGTAGTAAATAGGATCAATTCTACTATTTCTGATAGATGATCCCGGAGTTAATATATGTATTTTATCGGAACTGAGAAGTTGACCATTTATGCTTACTTCAATCTTATTATTAATTTTCAAAAGAAATAAGCTTCCTGATTTAATTTGTAAGATATGTATATCTTCTCTAAGATTTTCCCAATATAAATGTCGGGAATTATTTGACTTTACTTTTTTATTGTTTATGATTAGGGTATTGATGTTATTTGAGGGTACAGATGTTTCTTCAATAACGAAGTCGTACATCTGTTGAAATTCACTATTGGCAATATGAAATGTGTCTGCTATGGTTTTAACAAAATCACTTTCAAAATGACTAATTTCAATACCTGATTTTAAAAATTCTATTAATTGAATAATGACAATCAGTTTCTGATAATGAGTTAATTCTTTGTTGATGTCATTAGATATTTTTAAGGCTTTTACAGAATTCGCTGTTAGGGTAGTTCTGGCAATCTCACTTTTCTGAAGTTTCGCAAGTTTAGATACGTGTTCCTGATAATATTGCTCATATATATTAAGATATTCAGCAACCATTTGTTGATTTAGCTGCTGATTAAGAAAGTCTCTTACAATTTGTCTTCTGGATTCATTATCCTTATGAGGGAAAGCAATTAAAGCAAATAACTGTATTAAGGCTTTTAATATTCCTTCGCTCATTTTTTAATACTATTGTTGTGTGTATTATATATTCTACCCTTTGTAAGACTAGTTATCCTCTAAACTTTTAAAACCTAAATATAATAGAGCCATGCCTGATGAGGCTTGTTTTGGATCAAGTCTTGCTTCTATTATACATTCAAGTGAACCTGCTATTTTAAAATCCCACATGTTAGCCTTATTATATTCATCATTTGTATAAAGTAGGTTTCTGTTCATGTCGTAAACTGAAAAAATAATTGGTTCATTTTTCCCGGAACAGGCAACTAAACGATATAGACTACCATTTAAGAAGGTTGTATGAAATTCAGCAACCTCATCTCCGGTCAGGAAAGCTCTAAAAGGTTGACCATTAGAGATAAATGGTGATTTTATAAGATTGCCACAATGATCTTTTTCATCTTTCTGAGATATTAACTCAGTGGGTATTATCATACTAAATGAAAAGATAAGAATGAATGCTAAACAAAGTCCCTTTTTCATGAATTATAAAGTTTAATAAAAGTAATGTTTATTTTTCTTAGTAATAAACATTAAAAATGATTTATTATATGCAACTGTGATTTAATCAATATTCCTTTGCAAGCCTAAAATAGACATTTTTATTAAAAAATGAGATATAAACAGAACACTTCTGTTAGTTTTTTTCTTTTTTTGGTTTTTTTTAAGGATATCATTTGTAATTGTAATATTGAATTTTTTTATGAAAAGTATTTTTATTTATAGCATTATTTTGATGTTTTGTGGCAGTACTATACTGAAAGCTCAGAATAATCTTACTTTAGAAGATGTTATTTCAGGAGGTAAAAACTATTATCAATTTATTCCTGAAAAACCAGATTATTCATTCAAAGGTGCTACTGATTCACTGGTTTTAATTAATAGAGATAGTTTATTTGTTATTGATAAGGATTTAAATAAACAATTGATATTTAGCATAAGTGATGTAAATAAAGTTTTATCAACATCAGGATTAGAAAGAATCAATAGCTTAAAAGGGTTGAAATGGTTAAATAATTATTTGATTCAATTTAATAATGGATCTTCAATAATTGTGTTTGATTCTTCACAAAAGATATTGAGCTATAGTATTTCTGTTCCCAATGGAGCTGAGATTTTAAAATTTAATAGTAAAGTAAAAGCTCTGGTATATTTGTTTGAAAATAATTTATATCTGGCCCTTCATAATCAAAAACCTATCTTAATTGAACAGGCTAAAGAAGCAGATGTTGTATTAGGCCAGTCTGTTCATCGAAATGAATTTGGCATTAGCGAGGGGGTATTTTGGTCGCCAGAAGGGAATAAAATTGCCTTTTATCGTATGGATGAATCTATGGTTGAGGATTATCCATTAGTGAATATCAATACGCGTATTGCAAAAGTCGAGAATATAAAGTATCCGATGGCAGGTTTAAAAAGTCATCAGGTTTCAATTGGTATATATGATATTCTGAATGGTGATCTCAAATATTTAAAAACCGGCACTCCAAATGAGAAATATTTAACTAATGTATCGTGGTCTCCGGATGAGGAGTTTGTGTTTGTCGCAGAACTTAATCGTGGACAAAATCATATGTCTTTTAAAATGTATGATTCACACAATGGGAGTTGTATAAAAACACTATTCGAAGAAAAAAGTGATCAGTGGGTGGAGCCTGAAAATCCAATTTCTTTTATTCCCGGATCAACTAGTCAATTTATATGGCAAAGTGAGCGTGATGGTTTTAATCATTTATATTTGTATGATTTAAAGGAAGGTTTACAAAAGCAATTAACAAAAGGGAATTGGGTTGTAACTAAATTTGATGGGTTTTCAGGAAATACAAAAAAAGTATTTTTTGAAGCTACAAAGGATGGAGAACTGAATAATAATCTTTATTCAGTATCTATAAATAATGGTAAAATTAGACGTATCACACAGGAAGAGGGGTGTCATAGTTTTAAAATTAGTAAAACCGGTAATTTCTTAATTGATAATTATTCGAGCGTACACTTGCCTGGGAAAACTGAGTTTTTTGATTTAAACAGGAAAGAAATCAGTTTATTACATACTTCAGAAAATCCTTTTACAGATTATGATATAGGTGAGGTAAAATTAGGAAAATTAAAAGCTTCAGACAGTTTGACTGATTTGAATTACCGTATGGTTTTACCAGTCGATTTTAGCCGCGAGAAAAAGTATCCTGTAATAGTTTACGTTTATGGTGGACCACATGCTCAATTGGTGAAAAATAACTGGTTAGGCGGAGCTCGGTTATGGCAGATTTATATGTCGCAGCAAGGATATATATCATTTACAATGGATAACAGAGGAACGCCTAATAGAGGATGTGAATTTGAGAAAGTCATTCATCGTAGATTAGGAGAAATAGAATCAGCAGATCAATTTGAAGGAGTCAAATTCTTAAAGTCTTTACCGTATGTTGATATTGATAGGATTGGGGTACATGGCTGGAGTTTTGGTGGGTTTATGACAATTAATCTAATGGAAAAGTACCCTGAAGTATTTAAAGTCGGAGTATCTGGTGGTCCGGTTACCGATTGGAAATACTATGAAATAATGTATGGAGAGCGATATATGGATACTCCTGATGAAAATCCTGAAGGTTACCGTATAACAAATGTAAATGATAGAGTAGAAAATATAAAGGGCAAATTATTAGTAATACATGGAGCGATTGACCCAACAGTTGTTTGGCAGCATAGTTTAGTTTTTACAGAGCAATGTATTAAAAATAGAATTCAAACAGATTATTTTGTTTATCCAAGGCATGAGCATAATGTATTAGGGCCTGACCGTGTCCATTTAATGAAAAAAGTAACACAGTATTTTAATGATTTTTTGTAAGAAATTAAAAGGCTATGTGAAAAGTTTTATAATAATATCTTGATATAAACTTATTAAATTTTTAAATGCCGGATGATTCTTATTGTCCGGTAATTATTTGTAAATATCTACATATGGTTTTTGTACATTAAATGGTCTGAAATTACCAGATTCTTCTCCTGAAAACCTGAACTCGACATTTGCTCCATCGGGAGGGATTCTTGGGAAATAGGCAAGTTGAATCTGAATTGTATTAAATACTAAATGATCATTCTTAATTCTGATACCAGCACCGAGAGAATAAAATGGTTTGTGATTAAAAATATTGTTTTGTTGTGATATCCAGGCCATGTCGATAAAACTATATATTGCAGTTCTGAACCCAATAAATTCGGAAGGGGTAAATACTACATTTTCAGTTTTTAAGATCATTTTTTCTGTGCCTTTTAATGAAGAACTGTTATAAGAAGTTAAGCCATTGTTTTTCTGATTTAAAAATAAATACATTTCGGTTTGTGCATTACTTCTTGAAACATAGTTAAATGATATAAATGTTCTTAAATCACTTCTTCCAATTGGAATTAAAGAAGAAATATATCTTCCCTGAATTTTACTTGTTGTTTCTTCGAAATTTCGCTTAAAGATAAACGAGTTTAGATCCCCGCTTAAATAGAAATATCCTTTATTTGGAATTAGTGCCATGCCAAATGAAAAATGAGCACCTGTGTATAATCTGTTTTTTTTTGCATTGTGATTGTAGCCAAAAGATATTGAACTAAGAAAGCCATGTGGCACATCCTCGGTTTTTCCATAGTTAAAGATTAGCGAATTCTTGTAATAATTCTGTTTAGAAAATGAAATGCTGGAAAATAAATATAGGTTTTGCGAAAAATTAGGTACGCTGGTTAAAGAGTCGGGTAAGTTGTAATAATCATTTACCATCACCTGTCCCATAATTCCAATGTTTGACCGATTAAAATAATTAGGCGCATCTATCAGGTATGCTCTTCCCAGCCAGAAGTCCTGAAATAAATAATCAAAATTGTTATTCCATATATTATTCCGTTTTTGTGATATTGTTTCGATTTTATAATTTCTTTTTATTTCAAATCCTCCTGCGTATTTGGTTTCAGGGACGAGAAATTTTTTGTTAGCCCCAATAGAAAAAAACCTTGAATCAACAATATCACTATAATTCATATTAAATGAAATGTAGGATCCATATATGTTATTCCAGTTTAGTTTTTCCTGAAAACCAAAAGCTTTATTTGCTGTAGGTGCTGTATTGATCGAGTGACTAAGCCCCATACCAAAGCCTAATACATTTCTGCTATATACCTGAAAATTGCTTTCATTTGCATTTATAGATAAATTAGCTCCGTATGGATAGTTGTCTTGAGAAATAACAAGTACATCAACTAAGGTTGAGTCGATATTAGCCGGCTCTATAATGATAATAGCATCAGTTATAAAATTTAATGAACGAAGAATACGCTCACTATCCATAATATCTTGTATATTAACGTACTCACCTTTTTTAAATGTTAAGGTATTTGTAATGATACTTTTTCTGGTTGAAAATCTGAGTTTAGTCAGGGTCTTTTCCAGATCATTTGTTGTAATTCCTATTGTGTCTAGTATACTTTTAGAAAAAGGGGAGACTTGTTTAATTTTTATGCTACGTATTACCCTTTGATTGTACTTTTTATTTTCTCTTTCAAATTCCATAATGAGTTCATTGGTGGAAATATTCGAATCTTTCGAAATTACAAGCCAGTCATAAAGTTTTTGATATATAAAACTATTTTCGGAATTTGATTTTAATAATTCCTCTACAGAATTGTTGTTGGTATTTGTTGTCTTTTCATCCTTTTTATTAGATGATGAAGGTGTTGTTTCTTGTGATTGTAAATTAACTGTTAGGATGAGAAAGAAAAATGTGCATAATAGTTTGATAATAATATATCTTAAATATGGTAATATGGCAAGTGACATGTTGGTATTGTTAGACAAATCCTAAGGTTGTATCAATGGAATTTAACATTGAGAAAGATAAGCAATATTTGTTCAGATAGAATCAATTAATAATGCAAAATTAGTTTTAATCAATAATAAGTCAAAAATTATATTGTGCATTATTACTTATAATTTGTGATACAATTATCATGAAAAACATGTAAATGTGTCCTAAATATTTAAACATCAGTGAAATAATGTCATTCAACTTGGTTCCTTTGCTGTCATCTTGGCATTACAATGCAACTGGCAAACTAATTGAATATTTTATTCTAAATAAGCATAAAACTAACATAATATGAACTTTCAGGAATATACAATTAAATCACAAGAAGCAATTCAACAAGCATTGAATATTGCCTCAGGTAACAAACAACAGTCAATTGAGCCTGGACACATTTTAAAAGGTATCATAGATGTTGAAGAAAATATATCTTCATTTATCTTTAGTAAGTTAAATGTGCGAAATATAATAGCTCCGTTGGATGCCATAGTCATGGGATATCCAAAGGTGTCTGGTGGAGATCCTTTTTTATCCAGAGAGAGTAATGAGGTGCTACATACTGCAAAAAATTATTTAAAGGAGTTTGATGATCAATACGTAAGTGTAGAGCATTTATTATTGGGATTATTAAAGGTTAAAAGCTCTATTTCAAATTTATTAAAAGATGCCGGTGTTACAGAAAAAGATCTGATAAGTGCTATTAAAGAGTTGCGTAAAGGGGCTAAGGTCGATTCGCAAACGGCTGAAGATAATTACAATGCTTTAAATAGATTTGCAATTAATCTTAATGAACAAGCCAGATCAGGAAAATTAGATCCTGTTATTGGGAGAGATGAGGAAATAAGGAGAGTATTGCAGATTCTATCAAGACGTACCAAAAATAATCCGGTATTAATAGGAGAGCCTGGTGTTGGGAAAACTGCAATAGGTGAGGGAATTGCAATGCGTATTGTCAATGGCGATGTGCCTGAAAATTTAAAAACAAAGCTGATATACTCACTGGATATGGGAGCCTTGGTTGCAGGTGCAAAGTATAAAGGAGAGTTTGAGGAGCGCTTGAAGGCAGTTGTAAAAGAGGTTGTAAATAGTGATGGTAATATTATCTTATTTATAGATGAAATTCACACACTTGTTGGAGCAGGAAAAGGGGAAGGGGCAATGGATGCCGCAAACATCTTAAAACCTGCATTAGCACGGGGAGAGTTAAGGGCTGTAGGTGCCACTACTTTAAGTGAATATCAAAAATATTTTGAAAAAGATAAGGCTCTGGAAAGAAGGTTTCAGATTATTATGGTTAATGAACCGGACGTATTAAGCGCCATATCAATTTTACGAGGATTAAAGGAGCGTTATGAAAATCATCATAAAGTAAGAATTAAGGATGATGCCATTATTGCAGCTGTAAACCTCTCTAATAAATACATATCAGATCGTTTTTTGCCTGATAAAGCGATTGATTTGATTGATGAAGCAGCATCTAAACTTCGTTTGGAAATGAATTCTGTTCCGGAGGAAATTGATGAACTGGATAGAAAGGTAAAACAACTGGAAATTGAAAGGGAAGCTATTAAACGTGAAAAAGATAAAGTGAAACTTGAAGCACTCAATATAGAACTGTCTGAATTAAAAGATAAAAGGTCTGGATTGAGAGCCAAATGGCATGAGGAAAAAAGTGTTGTAGAAGAGATTCAGCAACAAAAATCCAATATTGAGGGATTTAAGTTTGAAGCTGATAAAGCAGAGCGAGAGGGACTTTTTGATAAGGTTGCAGAACTTAGGTATGGAAAGATAAAAGTTGCAGAAGAAAAAATTGAAGAACTGAAAAAACAACTAAGTCAGAAACAATCAGAAAATCCAATGATAAAAGAAGAGGTGGATTATGAGGATATTGCTGGAGTTGTAAGTAGGTGGACCGGAATACCAGTAACAAAAATGATGCGAAGTGAAAAGGAAAAATTATTGTCCTTAGAAGATGAGCTTCATAAAAGAGTTGTTGGTCAGCAGGAAGCAATTGAAGCTGTTTCTGATGCTATCCGCAGAAGTCGGGCTGGTTTGCAGGATGAGAAACGTCCTGTAGGTTCATTCATTTTTCTTGGAATGTCTGGTGTGGGTAAAACAGAGTTAGCAAAAACATTGGCCGCTTTCTTATTTGATGATGAAAATAAAATGACACGAATTGATATGTCGGAATATCAGGAGAGACATTCTGTATCCAGATTAATTGGTGCCCCTCCTGGATATGTTGGATACGATGAAGGAGGTCAGCTAACTGAAGCAGTGCGCAGAAAGCCTTATTCAGTTGTTTTGTTAGATGAAATAGAAAAAGCTCATCCAGATGTTTTTAATGTATTATTACAAGTGTTGGATGATGGAAGGTTGACAGATAATAAAGGTCGTGTTGTTGATTTTAAAAATACGATCATAATAATGACATCAAACGCTGGTTCCAATATTATTCAGCAAAACTTTGAAGGTGTGAATGAGGATCAATTGTCTGACGTTTCTGATAAAACAAAAAAAGAAGTATTTCATTTATTAAGACAAACAATTCGTCCTGAATTTTTAAATAGGATTGATGATATTATCATGTTTACACCATTATCGCATCATGAAATTAAACAGATTGTTGAACTTCAGTTTTTGGCAATAAAAAAGATTTTAAAAGCTAAAGGATTGTTAATAGAGGTATCGGATCAGGCAATTGAATTTATTGCAAAAATAGGTTTTGATCCTTTATTTGGTGCGAGACCAATAAAGCGTCTGATTCAAAAAAATGTACTAAATGAATTGTCAAAAAGAATATTGGCCGATGATGTTAATAAAGATGATATTATTAAGGTGGATAGTGATGGAGAAACTCTGAGGTTTACCAATTAATCAGATCTGGTTTTAATTAATTTACACCTGCAGTGTTATGAAATGAAAAGGGTGAATTCCATATGGATTCACCCTTTCTGCTATATAATTTTTCTAATTATTCATTTATTCTCCACTGGCTCCATAATTTGGAAGTACCCTGGCACTAGGATCATCAACATTACAGTTTTCCCATTCTTTGTTTGGCATCCAAAAATCTTTAATCACACCAGCTCGTCCGGGGAAATGCTTTTCAAAAATGTCTCTATACATTAACGATTCTTTTGAAAATGGAGGACAATAACTATATTTTTCTTTTGCTGCAGCTAAATCCTCTTCAGTATATATTTCCTCTGCGTAGGCTTTAAGATAATCCACGCAGCTATGTCCTACAGCGTCAGAGAACGCTGCTTTTTGACGATAAAGAATATCATGAGGAAGGTAATCACCTTCAAAGGCCTTACGTAAAAGGTATTTACCAATTCCTGAGAAATTTACTTTTTTCTCCGGATTAATACTCATCACATATTCAACAAAATCAAGATCTCCAAATGGTACACGAGCTTCAAGCCCACAAGATGATATACATCTGTCAGCTCTTAGCACGTCGTACTGGTAAATCTCATTGATTCGCTTTTCAGCTTCCTTTTGGAAAGCCTCAGGGGTGGGAGCGAAATCAGTATATTTATAGCCAAAAATCTCGTCAGCAATCTCACCGGTCATTAATACTTTTACATCAGTGTTTTCGCTAATGTATTTACAAATCAGGTACATTCCCATTGATGCTCTAATGGTGGTAATATCCCAGGTTTCAGTATTATATATTAATGAACTTAAGGTGTCAAAAATATCTTGTTTTGTAAATAAAACTTCTGTATGGTCTGCACCAAGGTAATCTGCAACAATTCTTGCATATTTTGTATCAATTGGATCGTCTTCAATACCAACTGCAAATGTTTTTATAGGTTTATCTAACATTTTTGCAGCTACAGCACATACTAAGCTTGAATCTAACCCTCCGCTGCATAGGAAACCAACAGGAACATCAGCCTGAAGTCTTTTTTCAATACCTGTAGTAAGTTTAGTATTTAAATTCTCAAAAATCTCGTCAAGATCGTGATCTAAAACTTTTTCAACTTTTGAAATATCTCTATAACAATGAAATTCTTCTCCATCATAATAGTGTCCGGGAGGGAATGGTTTAATTTCATTGCAAAGTGAGTGAAGAGATTTCATTTCACTAGCAAACATGATTTCACCATTATCTGAATAGCCATAAAATAAAGGACGGATTCCGATAGGATCTCTTGCCGCAAAATATTTTTTAGCAACAGAATCATATATTACAAATACGAATTCAGCATCAAGTGATTTTGCAGTTTCTTCAATTCCTTTTTCAAGAAATAATGGAATAATTACTTCACAGTCACTTGTGGATTTGAATTCGAAAGAGTGTTCATATTTTCTTCTTAACTGCTGAAAGTTATATACCTCTCCATTACATACTAAATTTATATTTTTGTATACCAGGGGCTGGTTTCCATGACTGGATACATCCATTATACTTAAACGGTGAAATCCCATCCATCCTTCAGTTCCAAAATCTCGAATGATGGAATTGTCTGGACCTCTATAGCTTATCTTTTTAAACTCACTGGCAAACAAAAGTTTGTCCATCATATCGTTCCCCGTGTAAACTGCAAATCCGCACATATTTAGTTGGTGTTTTTAATTTGATTTAAAATCTAATTTTACTTTAATTTGAGCGTAAAAGTAACTATTTAAAATATAATAGCAATAATTAATCACAATTTATTATCAAAAACGCCCAATAACTTACTTATTGTAACTTCGTAATTTTGGGGGTATGTTATCTTATTTTTTACAAAAAAATTATAAATGGAGTGAAATCATAGGGTTTTCAATAAATATTGTAATAAATATAATCTAACTCATTAGTATAAGTGGGGGTGTTTTGTTATTTTGCAAAAAAATGGAAAATGACCTGAAGGATTTCATATTACATTTAAATATATAATGATTAGAGTTGATTTTTTTCGAATTTTATTGGAATTGATCTTTTTTTTTATTTTTTTGCGTTACGATTCAAAGATTAATTATTCACTCTCTTAAAAATTGTATGCCTATTGAAAATATTTACGCTTAATTATTAAACGTAATATAATGAAGAAAATAGAGTTGATTACGGATGATGAATTGATAGTACGATTCATTAGAGGACAGGAGGAATGTATACAGACTCTTATTGATAGGCATAAAAATCGAATATATTCCTATATTTTAATGATGGTTAAGCAACAAGAGCTTGCCGAAGATATTTTTCAGGATACTTTTTTTAAAGTAATAACGAATTTAAAAAAAGGTAAGTATGTTGAAAATGGTAGGTTTACCTCCTGGGCTATGCGAATTGCTCATAACTTAATTATTGACTATTACCGGAAAGAGAAAAATTTTCAGGTAGTATCTAATGATGCTAATGAGTATGATTTATTAAACTCAACAAAGTATAGTGATGATACAGTTGAAGATAAGCTTGTTTATTCTCAAATATTAGCTGAAGTTTCTGAGTTGATAAATTATCTGCCGGATAATCAAAAGGAGGTTGTTAAGCTAAGGCACTTTATGGGGCTGAGTTTTAAAGAAATTGCTGAGGAAACCGGTGTTAGTATAAATACTGCCTTAGGGCGTATGAGATATGCTTTAATAAATATGAGAGCTATGGTTGAGGAGAAAAATATTTCATTGACATTGTAACTTGTTACAATATATATTAGTAATAGGCGTTATTGAATTAGTATTAAAAATTAAATAATGCCTATGGATATAAATTATACTTCAGATCTAAATTTAATTAAAAGTTATAGTTTAGCGTTAATTGATTTCATTGAGGAACTTCCTGATAGTTTTTTTGAAGATGATAGTCTGACTCCTCCTAAGCGGATTGTGGATAATATAATTGGTTTTTCAACAAAGAAAATCTCAAACTATAATATGGATTCGAAATTATTCCGATTTCAAAACAACTAAAGTTTAAATACGCTTTTGTGTGTATTATGTTTTCGAACTGAACAGATCATCAGAGCGAAATGTGAGCATATTCATATATGTTAATAATCTGAGTTCGATTAAAATTTTAGAATTTACCTCTAAACATTTATTTATAAGGAATTCGATAGAACGTTGTTTCAGATTGACATAAAGGGTGATATACAAGGCAAATTTTGCAGGGCTAGCTCGCTAGTGTGAAGAGTGTTAATTTAGCGAATTAAAGATTTTGATTATATTTTTCTTTATGCAAGGCAAGTGTTACAGGCATAGCCGTAGCTACGGCGAAAATACTTAACGAAGCATAAAGGAAAATAGGGTGAAATAATAGTT
>JBNKRV010000308.1:0-23215 GCA_050296935.1 Marinilabiliaceae bacterium
TGTAAATCTTTTGTCCTTTAAAACTTATTGTCTTATTTTTCCTTTGCATAAACTTCTTGTTTTATAATTTGAAATTTGGATGTCTCTAATTTATAAAATCTTAGAAGTTTATGCTTTTACAAACATACAGCCTGAGTTCGACATAAAATTTAGGATTCAGACCGCCTATAAATAGTGAGATTCAACTGAAAATTAAAAAGGTTAAGCCTTCCATCACCAAGAGTGAAGTTGAAGAGCCTAACCTAATTCCTGTTTAGTATAAATCTGAATTCGATTTTAATGTTAAATTTCAGAATATATTAAATAAGTTGAACATTATATGGCTTTCGGATAATCAGTATATCCTTTTTCATCAGCAGTGTAAAAAGTGTCGAAATCAGGTTCCGTTAATGCTAATTTGTTTTTAAGTCGGTGAACCAAATCTGGATTTGAGATAAATGGACGTCCAAATGCAACTAAATCACCTTTATTTTCCTCAATGATTTTATTGGCAGATTGAGCATCTAATCCTCCACTTAATATAATTGCACCGTTGAAATTATTTTTAATCTTGTTTTTAATGTCAATCGGAACTTCGGGAGCTCCCATGGCTGAATGATCCACGATGTGGATATATGCCAGTTTAAGTTTGTTTAATTCAATAGCCAGGTATTCATAAGTTTCATCTATTGCATCAAAAATTTCCATCTCATTAAAAACACCAAAAGGAGACAACCTTATTCCGGTTTTTTTAGAGCCAATAGCTTCTGAAATTTTTGTAGCTACCTCTATAGCAAATTTACACCTGTTAATTACTGATCCTCCATATGAGTCTGTTCGTTTATTACTTGCTGTGTTTATAAACTGATCAACCAAATAACCATTAGCTCCGTGAATTTCAACCCCGTCGAACCCTGCTTTTATTGCATTTATTGCGGCATTTACAAATTCATTTTGGGCATTTTCTATGTCGCTAACGGTCATTTCAGCAGGAGTAGGATAGGGTTGTAAACCTTTGGCATCAGTATACATTTCACCACTTAAGGCAATGGGTGATGGAGCTAATACCTTGGCATCAGTAGCCATGTTGTCAGGATGGGAAACACGGCCTGTATGCATAATCTGTATAAATATTTTACTTCCTTCCTGATGTACGGCATCCGTTACTTTTTTCCATTCCTGAATCTGATTTTCACTAAATATACCAGGAATTCTGGCATAACCTAATCCATTGGGAGAAGGGGCAACGCCTTCAGTGATGATCAACCCAGCTCCAGACCTTTGTGCATAGTAGTTCGCCATTAATTCGTTAGGGATGTTATTAATAGCTCTACATCGGGTCATTGGAGCCATTACAATCCGATTTTTGAGCTCTAAGCTTTCTAGTTTGTAGTTGTTAAATATCATAATTAATGAGTTACGTTATATAAATGAATATCTTTTGTTATTACAGGTATATAACATCCTTAACATGGATAAGTTTATGAATTAATAGTTAAAAATACTTTAGGAAAATAAGGTTGATGGAAATAAGCGGAATTTATTTTTTTTGCATAAAAGGATAATCTGCTGCGTTAAATTTTCGTGATAGTCCGTAAGTCTTATATATTTGGCTTAAATCAGTATTTTATATAATTTTAAACGTTGTTTTATCGTATTTCTTAAAAATAAATATGAAATATGGTAAATGTTATTTTTATCCATCATTTACAAACAGCCAAAAAAACCTATAAAATCTAAATCATAAAAATGAAAATTTTTCTCTTAATTACAATCATACTCATTGGGGGAGTGAATAATTCAACTTATAGTCAATTTAATTATAAACCTGGTTGTATTATCACGAATAAGCAAGATACTATACATGGTAAAATAAAGTTTAAGCGGGATCTATCTTTATGTAAATCATGTATATTTAAATTAGGAAAATCTGAAATACAGGAGTATTTACCAGGAGAAATAAAAGCGTATAGAATTAATAACAGCCGTTTTTATGAATCGTATAATCTTGAAGGCGAGAATAGATTTTTGGAGGTATTATTTCGAGGTGCGGTAAGTATCTATTATCATGTTGATAAGCAAAATGAAAGTTATTATATAAAAAAAGATACTGGTAAGTTAAAACTTTTAAGATCTTTCAAGAAGGTTGTATATGTGACTAATAAAGGTGAGTTAATAGATGAAAAAGATTTTAATATCAAAGAATATGATACTTCAACCTGGAATCAAGGAAAAACAAAAGCCATTTTAAAATTTGATGAGTATAAGTTTACTTTAGATACAGTTATGCAAGATGTACCTTCCATGAAATCAGAAATAAAACAAATGGATAATGTTGTACATAAGGAGTTGATTGCAGTTGCTAAAAAATATCATGAATTAAAGACAGATAATCAGGATTATTCTGTTTTTCATTCGAGAAAAAAGGATGAAATTGAGTTCTCACTAGGTTGGATAAATGTAGATTATCTTAGGCTAAATTCAAATAATAATTATAAGATTTACAGTTTCAAAGGCTATACGCCTTTGAAAAGCAGTGATTTGTATTTTGGTTATGGTTTGCAATATGCACCTTTGGAATTTCAGACAATAAATTATCATATATTTAAATTACCTATTTCACTGTCTTATATCTATCCGGGAAATATAATTAGACCCTATTTTTCGTTAGGTTTTAACACTTATGGGATAAGTGAAAAATATCGTCATATGGAAACTTCTTTTAGCATGGACACATTTTTACCTGCTTATGGTATTGGACTATCAGTTAAAGTTTACAAAGGGCTGCAATTAACGGCTAATGTTGAAGGCGATTTGAATAACATAAATATTTTCACTGCTAAAAAATTTAGTCAAACAAAGAATGTGGGAGTAAGATTCGCTTTTTAATATGGAGTATTCATAAAAAAGTAGTTAATCAACAGAATCCAAAACTCATAAATTTATCCGTTATAGTGCTCATTTATTGGGCGTTATTTATGTCATTTAAACCGGATTATGTACTATAATTCGCTTTGACCAATGACGTACAATAAAACAAGGCTTTGCAGAAATGAGGTATAGCACCGTTCTGGCGAATTGAGATGAAGCAACCAAGTATCTTGTTTTGAAGTAATTTCAATATCTTATAACAGTTATAATGCGCATATTGCGGATTAGATAAAGGGGAGGAGGAGAAAATATCAAACCTTCTTTGTGATTGTGATTTTAAACTATAAAAAGTATGGTATAAGTAAAACAAGGTCGCTGTTTTGGCGACCTTGTTTTACTTATAATTAAAGTTCATCTTTCTAATGACCCGTTTCCTTCTCTCCGGGTAATTTCTTCATCTTAAGTTTATCCCCGGTTTCATTAATTATTTTCCGATAGTAATTTTCATCATATCCGGGAAATTCAGCATGGTGAGGGTGACCGTATTCATTACGTAAAAACTTCCCGTCTTTTTCTCGGTGAAGGTTTCCATCAAGATATTTAACCATTAAGAATTCTCCTAATTTTTTCCATCTTTTTAAGGTGATGGAGGATTGATTCAGCGAGTACTCTGTTAAAAAGTTTTTCGCTAACATTGGATCCACATTATACAAATTTCTGGCCGCTTGTTCAATGGCTGGCATGTAATTCGCAAATTTATCTTCTAGTTCTTTTTGTACTTTTCTAATATCATCAATCATAAAATCATACCTGGAATAGGCTTGGTTTGATACCCAATTAAATACCCAAAACGCAGAATTCCAGGAGAATTCCAATAGATTTCCGTTTCCGACAGCGAATTCTTCAGGTACTTTGTTAATGCCACAATAAATGGGAACATATACAGTTGATGCGGCATCATCAACACCAAACCAAAAAACACCACCGATAGGATTGGGCAACCAATGGCGCATTTGAGCAATAAATGAAAATCCGGTTTGTTGTGTTGCAATGGCTCTTTCGTTAAAATATTCCTCTCCATCAATTTTCCAGGTTAAAGGTCGAAAGCGATAAGGTAATTTAAAGGCTCCGGCTCCAACATCTTTTGTCATATCCATCGAAGTCCCTTCAAAATGATCACGCATGACGTTTTGAAGATCTCTGTATGATATTTTTTTAGAAGGTTCTATCCATAACGGTAATCTTTCTGATGATTCACCTTTAACATAGGGTTCGTATTTATCCATTTCCTCATTCATCAATCTGAATCCTGACCATACTCTGGCCTCACAAAAACGAAGTGCGCCATAATCAAGAGGTGCGTATGAGTCAGCAAAGTTGAATTCTTTATCTTTCCCGCTGAAATAGCCTTTTCCCCTGGCAAAAGAAATTACATCTTTTGCATACAGACAATTCTCTTCATCCTTCAGTGGGAACGTTGTTATACGAGCCTGATTAGCATGTCCTGATACCATTCCGTCCGGAATTTTTCGTGCTACCCATACAGCCCCCTTATTACCAGGTCCTTTACCAATTAATTCCATGATCCACACTTCCTCCGGATCAGCGATAGAGAAGGATTCTCCAGTACTATAATAACCATATTCAGCCACAAGGTCAGTCATTATTTTAATGGCTTCGCGTGCTGTTTTAGATCGCTGTAAAGCAACGTAAATTAAACTACCATAATCCATTATCCCGGTGGTATCCTGTAATTCACTTCTGCCCGTAAAGGTGGTTTCTCCAATGGCAACCTGATGTTCGTTCATATTACCTGTTACCGTATAGGTTACTTTAGCTTGCTTAATCTTTCCAAGATATTTACCGGTATCCCATTCATGAATTTCCAGCCACGCATCATCCGGCCATGTTTGTCCAGGCCAATAATACAATTCACCAAATAAGTCATGTGAATCTGCGGCGTATGAAATCATAGTTGAACCATCGAGTGATGCCTTTTTGGTAATTAAAAAATTTGTACAGGCAAAAAGCTTCGGGGAAATAAAGCTCAATATTATACAAATGCTAGTTGCAATTTTCATCTTGCTCATAGAATATTAATATTTAATTGATTGAATAATTTTTTTACATGTCCCACAAAATAAACCTTTTTATGGAAGATAAACAATGACATATACATAATTGCTTGCAGATGGGTGTGTATCAAAAGTAGATATTTAGTACTTGCACGAAAACTCAAATGGCAGATAAGAAAGCTTCACTTTTGAGGCTTTCGAAGCTCGCAAAATGTGAGTTTACTACCATAAATGATCATTTTGAGAGCAAGAGTAACAGCCAGCCCCGATTATTTCGGGGAAAAAACGGAGTTTTCTTGCTGACACTATTTATGATTTGCATTTAATAACAAAGTTCAGTATTAACTTTTAGGGGCAATACCTTCAGAAAATAGAGTACAACAATTATATTGAACTGAAATAAGTTAGCTTGCGACTTGATCCGTAGCAATATCTGCTCGTAATAGATGTTTATAATGTGTTATGACTTAATACTTTAAATTCATAATATAATAAATCCACATCTTAATTCGTCAATGAATATTGAGATTAAAATGTGGATGAATATTTTTTTGCGTGATGTTTTAATAGACCTTTATGTATATCTTTTTACTTACAAATACAGTTAGAGTTCCTCTTTATTGTAACCTAAAATATTAAACATTTCATCAACAGATTGTTCTTCTCTGTATACATGATCCACAATATTACCTCTTTCATCTCTATCAATAATTACATGTTTAGGGGCTGGAATAAGGCAATGCTTAATACCACCATATCCACTAATCGAATCCTGATAAGCTCCGGTATGAAAGAAGCCTAAATACAATGGTTCTTTTTCAGCATCATCATATTTGGGTAACAAAACTTCCTGATTTAAATCCTCTGAGTTATAATAATCTGAGTGATCACAACTAATACCTCCAATATTGGCTCTTCCGTATTCATTTCTCCATTTGTTAATCGGCAGTAGAATGAATTTTTCATGAATAGACCAAGCATCCGGAATCGTATTCATCAGACTGTTGTTAATCAAATACCAGGTTTCTGTATCATTTTGTTGCTTTTGCTCTAAAACTTTAAAAATGATAGCACCAGCTTCGCCTACTGTGTATTTACCAAATTCAGTATAAATATCAGGCTCAAGCACTTTCTCCTTGGTACACGCATCCTTAATATTGGCAATTATCTCATTAATCATATATTCGTAATTATACTCAAAACCAAGATGATTACGAATAGGGAATCCTCCACCAAGATTAAACGAACTCAGGTTTTTACTTTCTTTTTTTAATTCAATATATAATTTTAAAGCCTTTTGAAATTCGCCCCAATAGTATAAAGTGTCTTTAATACCAGAGTCAACGAAAAAATGCAACATTTTTAATTCAACTCGTTCATTGTCTTTTATTTGTGCCTTAAAAAAATCAATAACATCTTTATGGGGTATACCTAGCCTTGACGTGTGATACGCTGATTGAGCTTCTTCACTGATGGCCATACGTATGCCTATTTTTATTTTTTCTTTTGTATTGATTGATAGTAAACGTTTAAGTTCATTTACGCTATCTAAAATAACAATAGAGTTTTCGAATCCCATTTCCTGAAGCCTGACAATCTTCTCAAGGTATTCATCCGTTTTGTATCCGTTATGAATAATGATCCTCTTTTTATCAATTTTAGATTTTTTATTCAGATTTAAAATTAAATCTATATCAAACGAAGAAGACGTTTCCAGATTTACCTTATGCTTGAGTGCTTCCTGAATAACATGATAAAAGTGGTTGCACTTTGTACAGTAACAAAAATGGTATTTACCTTTATAAGCATTATTTTTAATGGCCCGATTAAAAAGATTTCTTGTCTTTTTAATTTGATCACCAATCTTTGGAAGATAAATAAATCTAAAAGGGGTTCCATGTTTCTCAATCAGGTACTTTAATGAAACTCCATGAAAGGTTAAAAAATCGTCTCTAAGATCAAACCCCTCTTGAGGGAAATAATAACTCTGCTCAATTAGATCAAAATAAGTATTTTTCATCTACACGTATAATAGTAAACCCGACAGGTAGTTTATAAAATATATATATCTAGTTTTTTACTGTTCTCCTTTAACTTCTATCAATTACGTTTAATATATCGTTTCTGTAATTGATTGGCAAATAGTTTGTTGTTTTCCTTTTTAATAAGTCATTATATTCTTGCAAAGAAATGTTTTTTTATTGAAAAATCTCAGCATCCCTTATAAATATATCTATTTTATTTTTATCGCATTTCCTTATTTATCTAATATTCATATTATCAACATTATATATGCTTTATATTACTATGGTTCTTGTAGTAATGCCGAATAAAATTCAAAATGCAACTTCTTGCCTGAATAATTCATGAATTTTCGTTATGAGACCTTCAGATGTCTGTCAGGTTTGGGCAGCCGCAGGATTTTATTTTTGAGGAATAGCGATTTATTTAGATAAAATCTTAGGACGACCAAAGGTGGCTGGCTATTGAAGGTTGGAATAGAAATATTTGTGAATTAATCAGGTCAGTTTACTTCGTACCTAAAGTAGCTTGGATTTAGCTCAGCATTATACCGTCGTATTTATAGTTTAAATTGGTATAATAATACTGATCAGAGGTTGATTTAAATTTTAGTTTTCAGATGAATACCCATTTTACTATGAGGTTGGCGTTAAATAATTTCTGAGCTATGCAGGGTGACGCAATAATCATGAAATAAATGGAGCCATATCCTTAGCTGCGACGATATTTTGTAACGTAGTAAAAATTAATAGAATGAATTATAGCGCTAATATCATTGGGATATTGGAATAATATCAAAAACTAATGTATAAAACTAATTAGTTAATTCGTTAGAA
Organism: Marinilabiliaceae bacterium; assembly: GCA_050296935.1. GTDB lineage: Bacteria > Bacteroidota > Bacteroidia > Bacteroidales > Marinilabiliaceae > Saccharicrinis. The sequence continues at coordinate 7,784 of JBNKRV010000308.1, forward strand.
AAATTTACCGCAGTAAATCCGTTTTTTCCAAAGTATTTAAAATATCATTTATAAAATAACCTTCTATTCAATTCCTGAACAATCTCATTTTATGTTGAAAGACGTATGGAATATAGTTATATTATTACAATGATCTTCAACTTCAAGTTTTAAGTTACATACTTCACTATTACAGTGGGGGGCTTTATATAATTGGCAACTTAAAGTATTTGTTTTAGCATCAAATTCAAACAAAGTCCATTGTCCATTAATATACCCGTTAAATGATTTTATTCCTGAAAAATCATCGGTAATCTTAAATTTTAAAGTTGAGTTTCTGTAGTATGTTTTTCCTTTTATAAAATTGATAGGTCTGATTTTTGGGGGAATACTATCAATTTGAAATGTGAATTTTCCAAAGTTTCTTGTTTTTAATACAATAGAATCTTCAACAATATCACCTCCTGCATAGTAATGACGGTCATTTCCATTGATGGTTACTAATGTGAGTTTTTCCTTATACGGAACAAGTGAATCGGGTATTTTTGCTTTGATTGTAATGTATTTATGTAAAGGAATAGTATCGTCTCCTATTTGATAAATGGGAAGCTCGTTAGTGTTGTTTATTGATTTAATAATCAGGTCAATATCGTCATATAAAGAACCTTTCGGGATATAACACTTAAGATTATCTATTTGTAATTGATGTTCAAAACTATATGATAGTTTTTTTGATTCAAAAACCGGAGGGCCCTGTGTATGTCTTGGGTTTTTATTACCTGCAAAAATCTTAAAATCCAATATTGAAGCATTACCTGCTGCATCAAAAGCTGATAGTTCAATATTTTTGGTTTCATCAATTGTGATGATTCCGTTATTTTCAATATTGGTGTAAATGCTTAATTGGTTATTAGGTTGTCTGAAGCATCTCTCAAATCTTACGCCTTGTTTTTTCTTATAACCGTAATCTATATGACTATTAATATATCTTGATTCATAAAAAGAAAACCGATCCATTTCCCATCCATAATATAACTGGTCATTTACTTGCATCTGAAGCTTGTAAACACCACATTTTTTCCAGGAACCACTCATGTAATCCATCATTTCAATGCCTACTCCGATTTTTCCGTAAGCAATAATTTGTGGGTTGCTTTTTAAGTGATATTTTCCATCATAAAATACTACAGGAAAGTTTTTTTCCTGATATCTGCCGTTAATGGTACTTTCAGAAGTCAGCGGATACAAGCGTATGGCAAGGATTTTAGGTCGAATATCATCTTTAATCTTCGTTTGAAATGGAAACGGATTTACAGGCTCTTCGGTTTCTGAATCTCTGATTTCATAATGCAAATGGGGACCTCCACTGCTTCCTGAATTACCTGAATATCCAATAATTTCACCCCTATCAATATGTATGTCATATTCCGGAAAATAGTCAATCGCAAAAGATTTAATTTTATATTGCTCATGAGTTATGATTGAATCTATTTTTGGTGCATACCTTTCAAGGTGACCATAAACCGTTGTATATCCGTTGGGATGCTTGATGTAAATTGCATTTCCATAACCTACAGGGGAAATCTTTATTCTTGAAACTATTCCTTCCGCCATACTCATAACGGGTAATCCGGTTTTCCCATTGGTACTTATGTCAATACCAGAATGAAAATGATTGGATCTTAGCTCTGCAAATGAACCACTAACAACGGGTGTAATATTTAAGGGGAAAAGAAAATCTGTGTCGTTTGAATGAACCTGTGATTTAATATTTACGGTAGAAAAACAAATAATTATAAAATATAAAATGATACGGTAAAAATTCATATTTGCAATGTGTTTATTATATGTGTCCGACAAATTTAGTGTTCGTCTATAAAGTTCAACTACTGCGTTGTTGCTCAAAATCTAAATCCTCATATACGCTAGTATACTGTGGTTTAAATTTTTCGAACGCCTGGTATTTAAGCTTTATACTCTAAACACCACGCTTTATGTACAGGCATAAGTTATAAAAAGAAATTATATATGTAATTTAGTTAAGTTTTAATTTGTGATATTAATCATTTGATTTCATAATTAATCCCATAAATCCTTATGGATATTTTTGATATCAACGAGCCAGTTTAGTTATTTAATTCACACAAAAATGCTTTGTTAAAACAAAAATAATGCCCTTAATGTTTATGCTTCTATGGCAATCATACTGCAAAAAACGTAAAAGGTTTAACTTTTTTTCAATTGTAATCTTTTAATTTTTAGATTGTCACCAATGTTACTTGATTAGTTTGTGAAAAGAAACTTTCGGTTTGTTTTTATTTTTTAAATGCAATGTTAACTTTGTATGGCATTTTTGTAAATATGGCAAACGAAAATATAGAAATAGTTAAAAATTTACAATATAATATAAAGCGGTTGGTTGATCGATACCAAAGCGTAAAGTCAGACTATGGCAAATTAAAAGCGCAAAACGAACAGCTAACCACTCAATTAGAAGAATCTGCCAGAGAATTGGCCGATTTAAATGAAAAATACAATACATTAAAATTTTCTAAAACGATTGAAGCAACGAGTGGAGACGTTCACTTTGCCAAAATTAAGATTAATCAGATTGTGCGGGAAATTGATAAATGCATTGCTCTTTTAAATAGATAACATATTAGTTGCTAATGGATGATAAGCTTTCAATACGGGTTAATGTAGCAGATAGATTCTATCCGTTAAGGATTGAACGTGATGATGAAGAACGTATCAGAAGGGCAGCTAAAATGATCAACGAAAAAGTATTACAATATAAACAACACTATTCTGATAAAGATCATCAGGATTTTTTAGGGATGGCAGCATTACAATTTGTAATTAAACTTCTTGAGTTAGAAGAGAAGCAGGATGATACACCAATAGTTGAAATGGCTAGAGAGTTAGATCAACAGTTGACAGAAATCCTTGAGAAAGAATAATTTTTCAATATATATCAATAATATCCGCATTGTTTTTACAATCAGGTAATTGCTTACCTGGTATGGTATTAATAATTGCGGTTTTGTTTTATTTAATAAAGTGTAAAATGGAGATAACATATGGAATTGTAGCCCTGTTAATCGGAATATTGGGCACATGGATAGTATATGGTAAGTTTTTAAAATCTCAAAGCCATAAGATTATACGTGAAGCTGAGAATAAAGCTGAAGTTATTAAAAAGGATAAAATCTTACAGGCTAAGGAGAAGTTTTTACAATTAAAGACAGATCATGAAAAGGAAATAAATTCCAGAAATAATAAATTACAGGTAACAGAGAATAAATTAAAGCAAAGAGAAGTCGTATTTTCGCAAAAGCAGGAAGAGTTAACTCGCAAGCGTAAAGAAACGGATGTTATCAGAGAGAATCTGGATAGTCAACTGGAGTTAGTGGAAAAAAAGTCTGCTGACCTTGATCGTTTGCACAAACAACAAGTTGAGCAATTAGAAGCTATTTCGGGATTAACAGCTGATGAAGCAAAAAGTCAATTAATAGAATCTCTTAAGGCAGAAGCAAAAACTGAGGCCATGTCCTATGTGAATGACATTATGGATGAAGCTAAAATTAATGCGACTAAGGAATCCAAGAGAATTGTTCTTCAGACCATACAAAGAGTAGCAACTGAAAATGCTATTGAAAATTCTGTAACCATATTTCATATTGATTCAGATGAAATTAAAGGTAGAATTATTGGTAGAGAAGGACGTAATATCAGAGCCTTAGAGGCCGCTACTGGTGTTGAGATAATTGTTGATGATACACCGGAAGCTATAGTGTTGAGTGCCTTTGATCCAATGCGTAGAGAAATTGCCCGATTAGCACTTCATCAACTTGTTACTGATGGTCGTATTCACCCCGCGCGTATTGAAGAGGTTGTAAACAAAGTTCGTAAGCAGGTAGAGGAGGAAATTATTGAAACGGGAAAAAGAACTACTATTGACTTAGGAATTCATGGATTACATCCAGAACTAATCAAGCTGGTGGGAAAAATGAAATACCGTTCTTCTTATGGTCAGAATCTACTTCAGCATTCCAGAGAAACTGCCAATTTATGTGCGGTAATGGCAAGTGAATTAGGTTTAAATCCTAAAAAAGCGAAGAGAGCCGGTCTGTTGCATGATATTGGTAAAGTATCTGACGAGGAGCCGGAATTACCGCATGCTATTCTGGGTATGAAGCTTGCTGAAAAATATAAAGAGAAACCAGATATTTGTAATGCAATTGGTGCTCACCACGACGAAATAGAAATGACAACAATGATGGCGCCGATTGTTCAGGTTTGTGATGCCATTTCAGGAGCTCGTCCGGGTGCCAGAAGAGAGGTGGTAGATTCCTATATTAAACGTTTGAAGGATCTTGAAAATCTGGCTCTTTCATACCCTGGTGTTCTTAAAACCTATGCAATTCAGGCTGGTAGAGAATTACGTGTTATAGTCGGAAGTGAGAAAGTAACAGATAAAGATGCTGAATCATTATCATATGATATTGCAAAAAAGATACAAACAGAAATGACATATCCGGGGCAGGTTAAAATTACAGTCATTCGTGAGACCAGAGCCATAAACTATGCTAAATAATGTGTAGTTCGTCAAAATTGTACGGGTAATATTGGAAAGTTCCATAAATTAGGAATCTAATTGAAACCGTAGCAATAGTTAATATGAAAGAAATACTACAAGATAAAATTGTATTAGTAACAGGTGGAGCCGGTTTTATCGGCTCTAACCTTTTAGAGCGGTTGTTAAATCAAAATAATAAGGTTGTCTGTCTGGATAATTTTTCAACAGGCAAAAGAGAAAATATTGCCCCTTTTCTTGAAAATCCTGATTTCACACTCGTTGAAGGGGATATCAGAAACAGAGAAGATTGTGACAAAGCCGTTAATGGCTGTGAACTGGTATTACATCAAGCTGCACTAGGTTCTGTTCCTCGTTCTATAAATGATCCGAAAACAACTAACGATGTTAATATATCCGGATTTGTGAATGTGATTTTGGCAGCAAGAGATGCTGGAATTAAAAGGATTGTTTACGCAGCAAGTTCATCTACTTATGGTGATAGCAAAGAATTACCCAAGGTAGAAGATAAAATAGGAAAACCTATATCTCCTTATGCCGTTACAAAATATGTAAATGAATTATATGCTGATGTATATGCAGAATTGTATGATCTCGAGATAATTGGATTACGCTATTTTAATGTTTTTGGAAGGCGTCAGGATCCTGATGGAGCTTATGCCGCAGTCATTCCTAAATTTGTTAAAGCACTTGTAAATAAGGAATCCCCAACGATTAATGGAGACGGTTCGTATTCAAGAGATTTTACCTATATAGATAATGTTGTTCAGGCCAATCAACTTGCAGCTGTTGTTAAAAATCCTAATGCTTTAAATCAGGTATATAATGTTGCATTTGGTGAAAGAACTACTCTGAATGAATTAATAGAGTATTTAAAGGAGTATTTATCTGCTTATGACAAGTCAATCGCAAATGTAGAAATAAATTACGGTTCTGTCAGAGCAGGAGATGTTCCACACTCATTAGCATCCATTGAGAAGGCAAAAAATAATCTGGGATACAATCCTCAATACAATGTTAAAGAAGGGCTTAAAGAAGCTATTGACTGGTATTGGAGGAACTTATAAAATTCAAAAATAAATAACGTATAGTAAATTTTTAATATAATGGCTAAAGTTGCATTAATAACTGGTGTTACAGGACAGGATGGTGCTTATCTGTCGGAATTTTTATTGAAAAAGGGATATGTTGTTCATGGCGTTAAACGTCGTTCATCACTTTTTAACACCGATAGAATCGATCATTTATATCAGGATCCTCATGTAGATAATAAAAACTTTTTTTTACACTATGGTGATCTGACAGATTCAACGAATCTTATCAGGATTATTCAGGAAATTCAGCCTGATGAAATTTATAATTTAGCTGCTATGTCGCATGTAGCAGTTAGTTTTGATACACCGGAGTATACAGCAAATGCAGATGGTATTGGAACATTACGTATTCTGGAAGCCATTAGATTACTGGGGTTAACCAAAAAAACAAGGTTTTATCAAGCATCAACAAGTGAATTATACGGACTTGTTCAAGAGGTTCCTCAAAGTGAAAAAACGCCATTTTATCCTCGCTCACCTTATGCTGTTGCCAAGCTTTATGGTTATTGGATCACTGTGAACTACAGAGAGGCCTACGATATGTATGCTTGTAATGGTATACTATTTAATCATGAATCTCCTATCAGAGGTGAGACTTTTGTTACAAGGAAAATTACCAGAGCGGTTGCTAGAATTGCTTTAGGGCTGCAAAATAATCTCTATCTGGGTAATTTATCGGCAAAAAGAGATTGGGGACATGCAAAAGATTATGTAGAGGCTATGTATTTAATGCTTCAACAGGATAAACCTGAGGATTTTGTGGTAGCCACAGGAATAACTACAGAAGTTAGAGAATTTGTAAGAATGGCATTTAAGCATGTGGGTGTTACTCTTGAATTTAAGGGAGAGGGAGAAGAGGAAAAAGGATATGTGGTGGCATGTGATAATGACGAGTATAAAGTTGAAATAGGAGCTTGCGTTGTGGCAGTTGACCCAAGGTATTTCAGACCTACTGAGGTTGAATTGTTAATTGGAGATCCGGCAAAAGCACAAAAAAAGTTAGACTGGAAACCAAAATATGATTTAAAAATGTTGGTTGACGATATGATGCAAAGTGATATTAAGTTAATGAAAAAGGATAAATACCTTAAGGATGGTGGATATCAAACATTAAATTACTTTGAATAAAAACGTTTTAAATTTATTTGTAATAGTTTAATGTTATTTTAATCCTTCTAAATCATTATTGATTTAGAAGGAAAAATAATACATTTGTTGACTATTACTAATTTAAAACAAAATTGAGATGAAAATCTATTTCCCGAGAATGATTTCAATGTTTATTATTGGTTCTTTATTTTTAGTGTCCTGTGGAGGAGATAGTGGTAATGAAGAACCAATAGTTAATGACACAACAAACCCATCAATTTCAATTGAACAACCTACTGATAATCAGCATTTAATCATGGGTGGTTCATTCTATTTTAAAGGTACATTTACAGATGACATAGAACTTGATAAAGTGGTGTTTTCTTTGCAAGATCAAAAGCCTGGAAAAGCTTATGGAGCTACAGGACTTGATGATGAACCATGGGATGTTTCGGATTATACAATAAATTTGTCTGGAACTACTCAAACAATTGATTCATCTATATTTGACACTGAGGATAATGGAATTCCGTATGATATTTATACTGGTATTTATATATTAAGTGTTACCTGTTATGATAAAGCGGGTAATTCTTCAACAGAGACTGTAAATATTGATATTGACTGATTTTTTTTAATATGTATTGAAAACCCGATGCTGTAAGTGTCGGGTTTTATTTTTCCTAGTCTGGTTATATGAATAATGAGTCTGGTTATAGTGTAATTTTAATCAGATAATGTTTCATTTGTATTGAATTACCTAAATAGATATACAATGTTTGATTTTGATGAAATAATTAACCGTGAAGGAACTGATGCTTTTAAGCTTGAACTAAGAGAAGCATTTTTTGGTACAAATGATGTTTTGCCCTTATGGGTAGCGGATATGGACTTTAAAGCCCCTCCAAAAGTAATTGAAGCTATACAAGAAAGAGCGGCTCATAATATTTATGGTTATACAATCAGAGATCAAAAGTTTAACAGTTCAATTAAAAATTGGTTGACAAATCAGCACGATTGGAATATCGAAGAGGAATGGATCAAGTTTATTCCCGGTGTTCTACCTTCAATTGTTATAGCTATAAATGAATTTACAAATGAGGGAGATAAGGTAATTATTCAAACTCCGGTATATCCACCTTTCTATTCCATTGTAAATGATAATAAAAGAGAGTTGCTTAAAAATAAGCTCATTGAAACCGATGGGTATTATACTATTGATTTCGATTTATTGGAAGAACAAGCGAGCGATCCTGATACAAAAATATTTGTGTTTTCAAATCCTCACAATCCGGTTGGAAGAGCATGGAAATATGAAGAATTAAAACGAATTGCTGAAATATGTATTAAGCATGACCTGATAATTGTTTCTGATGAGATACATAGTGATTTGTGTTTATTCGGAAATAAGCATCTTGTATTGGCCAGTTTATTTCCGGAATTAGGAGACAGACTCATAACCGGAATGGCTCCTAGTAAAACTTTCAATATAGCAGGATTATCAACTGCGTATGCCGTGATTTCTGATGAAAAATTGAGAGATCGTTTTAATAAACGATTAATTGCCTGTCAGATGCATATGGGAAATTTATTTGGAGGAGTTGCTTTAACTGCAGCGTATAATCATGGGGCTGAATGGTTGGATGCAATGAAGAAATATCTGGAGCAAAATGCTTTATTGGTTCAGGATTTTATAAAACAAGAGATGCCTGAAGTTGGTTTTGTATTACCAGAGGCTACTTATTTATTATGGCTGGATTTTAGAAAATGGGGGATTTCACCTATTAAATTAAGAAAAGCAATGATTGAGATAGGAAAGGTCGGTTTGAATGATGGCTTATCTTTTGGTGCTGATGGGGCCGGTTTTCAAAGACTAAACATCGGTTCTCCTAAAGTAATTATACAAGAGGGACTGGAACGTATCTTAAAGGTCAGGAATCATTTGTTAAAATAGAATCTTATTTTTCAAGTTGTATAAATTCATTCATGCTTTATTTTATGTTATAATATGCAGGATAAAGTCCAATAAGAATTTTAAAATGTGTATTCAATAGGATTAACGATGCGACTTATATGAAGGTATTTCTTGTTCCGGATTCATTTAAAAATTCTGTTAATGCATCAGATATTATTGATGTACTTAGTCCGGAGTTATTAAATAATCCTAAAATTCAACTTACGGCTATGCCATTATGTGATGGAGGAGAAGGAACTCTAGATACTTTAGTGAAAGGATTAAAGGGAGAAATTCATAATGAATTAGTTCATAATGCGCTGGGAGATAGGTTAAAATGCAATATTGGAGTTGCTAAAGAATCAGCAATAATAGAATTAGCTCAGGCTTCTGGAATTGAGAAAATTAATAGTAATCAATTAAATCCTTTTATATCAAATACCTATGGAACCGGTGAGCTGATTAAACGGGCTATTGATAGAGGGAAGAAAGATGTTGTATTAACACTTGGAGGTAGTGCAACTGTTGATGGAGGAATTGGGATTGTTCAGGCCTTAGGTGGTAAATTTTATGATAAGGAAAATATATTATTAAACCCTGAAGATTCAGTCCTTTTTAATTGGCACTCGGCTGACTTATCAGAATTTTTACGAACTATTAGAGGCATCAATTTTACAATAGCAGTGGATGTAGATAATAGACTTTTAGGGAAAAACGGTGCTGTTTACGTTTTTGGTCCTCAAAAAGGTGTGAAAAATTCAGATCTTCAAAAGTTTGATGGTGCATTAGGTAAGTGGAGCTCCTACCTGGAAAGTAAATATAACTGTAACATTACCAGCATAAAAGGATCAGGAGCTGCAGGTGGAGCCATGATTCCTTTGCTTATTAATAAAACGACTAAAATAATTTCTGGTTTCGAATTAGTCTCTGATAGTCTTGATTATAAGCATGAAATATATGAATGTGATTGGATAATTACAGGTGAAGGAAAAACTGATGAGCAGACTTTTATGGGCAAAGGAGTTGGTGAGGTTATAAAATGGGCTAATCAATATAAAAAGAAAGTTATAGTAGTTGCAGGAATCAATACTATGAACAAGGAGCTTATTAAAAAATATAGCATTTATAAGGTATTTTCAATTATGGATGAAGCATCATCCTTACATGATGCTATGGAAAATGCATGCAATTATCTTTCTGTAATAGGGGGAAAAATATCTCAATTGATTCAATCGTAATTTGGTCACCGGTGTTTATAAATCGGGAAACAAGAGGTCAGTTTCGTTTTGTTGCATACTTTCTTTTTAAAACAGGAAAAAGAAAAACGGCAAGAAATATAACAATGGTTCCCACGTAAAAACCGTCAGACATATATTCAGATTCTCCAAATATAAAATAGGCTAATAAAATACCATATACGGGTTCCATATTGATGGATAAAATAACGGTATAAGCAGATAACTCTTTCATAACATCAACGCTTACTGCAAATGCAAATGCTGTGCATACAATACCTAAAATTAATACGTAAAGTATGTCTGATAACGATACAGAGAAAAGGTTGTTGTTAAATTGATTCGTAAGAGCTAAATAGATTGATATTCCAACAAAACCTCCAAGCATTTCATAGAAACTAATTATTGTGGGTGGAAATTTTGTTGTAACAGACTTGTTTAAAATAGTAAATACAGTGGCTAGTAACGTGGAAATAATAGCCATTAAAATGCCGGATAAATACTTCAGTTCATAGCTAAAAATCATATATAAACCCAAAACAATTATTATTCCCACAATAAAATCTATCCAAATTATTCTTTTTCTAAAAAAAAATGGTTCCAGAATGCTGGCAAATAAAGTTCCGGAGGCTAGTATGCCAAGTGTTACCGATATATTTGAGATTTTAATTGCATGAAAAAATGTGATCCAGTGAACAGCAACGACAAGTCCAATTCCAATAAGTTTTAAAATGTCGTTTTTATTAATAGCTAAGGATGCTTTTTTAGTGAAAAGAAAGAATAACAGACCAATAGTTGCAAATAGCATACGATACCATACCATTTGTATGGCTTGCATTTCTATAAGTTTACCCAGAATAGCAGTAAATCCATATATTATTACAATTATATGTAATAAAATCAAACTGGAAGAATAGGTTCTTTTCAAAACAGATACTTTTAAATAGCTAGTAAATATATTCCATAATTATCTGAATGATACTGATAATGTTCAATATTTATTGTTTATAATTATGCATGTTGTATTTTTATCATTACAATAGATTTTAATGAAAATTTCTATTCAGGATAAATACGATTACATCTAAAACAGTCTCATGAAAGTTTTATTTATTGGAGGTACGGGAAATATCTCAATGGCCTGCTCAGAATTAGCCCTTAATAAAGGAGTTGATTTGTATTTGTTATGTAGAGGAAATACGGCTAGTATTCCTCAAGGTGCTATACCAATTTATTCAGATATTAATAACGTCAATGAGGTTAAAGATAAATTAAAAGGACAAAACTTTGATGTTGTTGTAAATTGGATAGCATTTAATGTTCATGATATTAATAGGGACTTTGAGCTATTTAAAAATATCACAAGGCAATATATATTTATTAGTTCGGCCTCCTGTTATCAAAAACCACTTCAATATCCAGTAATTACTGAGAAAACACCAGTAATTAACACAATCTGGGATTATTCTTCCCATAAAATAGCCTGTGAAAAACAATTGCAATATTTATTTAAAAATTATCAGTTCCCAATCACCATTGTTCGACCTTCGCATACTTACGATACTGTTATTCCAGTTGCAATTGGAGGATGGAAAAATTATAATATAATTGATCGCATAAAAAAAGGGAAGAAAGTTATTGTTCATGGTGATGGTACATCATTATGGACCCTGACTCATGCCAGAGATTTTGCTAAAGGATTTGTTGGATTATTAGGCAAAGATGAAGCAATTGGGGAAGCATTTCATATAACATCGGATGAAACACTAACCTGGAATCAAATATATGATACTGTAGGGATGGCAATCGATTGTGAAGTCAATAAAATTCATATTGCTTCTGATTTTATTGGAAAATTTGATGACCGGGTTAGGTGTAGTTTGTTAGGAGATAAGGCTGTTAGTGTCCTTTTTGATAATAGTAAAATTAAAAAACTAGTGCCCGATTTTATTGCAGATATAAAATTTGAAAAGGGAATAAAAAATACATTAGATTGGTTTGAAGAAGATGATAGTAGAAAAGTAATATCCGAAAATCTGGAAGATTTTATCAATAAAGTAATACAAGCCTATGAAAGGTAAATGACAATCATGGTTAAAAAAAGAGAATTGTAATTTAATTCGTAATACTTTGAAATTGATACGAATCAGTAAAAAGTGCAATTGATGAGAACATTTTTTATGGGCAAAAATTTAAAAATGATTAAGCAATTGTATTTTTTGTATTACCTTTGTATTTTGGAATGAGAAAGCAATTTTTTATAGTAAAAGATAGATTCTTCAAGCTGACATCGTCAAATTTCTATGACGTTTATTCTCATTCTTCTTTATTTGAATTCGATTATTGTTTATGGCTGACCTATTTATGTAGGTCTTTTTTTTGCCCTTTTGTTAAAGGTCAGCAAACCGTCATAACTTTTAATTTATATAATATATCCAAATGTATTTACATTATTCCTGTGTATTGGGTTGTTAAGGAAGCATGGATGTCATTTGTTAATTCATTATTAAATGACGTTTGTTGTTCTAAAACGGATATGAATCATACACAGGCATTAATTTTATATTAAATGAAAAACAGAAGTTTAGTTTCAATTAATGATTTCACAAAAAATGAAATACTTCAAATTGTTGATTTAGCAGCAAAATTTGAAGCGGATCCTAATCAGGAATTACTGAAAAATAAAGTTATCGCAAGCTTGTTTTTTGAGCCGTCCACCCGAACCAGATTGAGTTTTGAAACTGCTATAAGTAGGCTGGGAGGAAGAATTGTTGGTTTTTCTGATGCCCGTTCTTCTTCAACTACAAAGGGAGAAACGTTAAAAGACACCATTAAAATGGTAAGCAATTATGCTGATTTAATTGTAATGCGACATCCGCTGGAAGGAAGTGCCAGATATGCTTCGGAACAATCCTCAGTACCAATTATTAATGCCGGAGATGGTGCAAATCAACATCCGACTCAAACATTACTGGATTTATATTCCATAAAAAAAACTCAGGGAACACTTGAAAACCTGAATATTTTTATGGTAGGGGATTTAAAATATGGTCGCACAGTTCATTCATTACTACAGGCAATGAGTCACTTTAATCCTGTATTTAATTTTATTTCTCCGGACGAATTAAGAATGCCTGATGAGTATAAATTCTGGTTAGATTCTCAAGGAATTACTTTTTATGAACATAGAGAATTTACAGATATAATTTCAAGAGCAGATATATTGTATATGACCAGAGTACAGCAAGAGAGATTTGCTGATCATATTGAATATGAGAAGGTTAAAAATGTATATATTCTTAAGAACTCAATGCTGAAAAATACAAAAGAAAACCTTCGTATTTTGCACCCATTACCCCGGGTTAATGAAATAAGTACAGATGTAGATGAAAATCCTAAAGCTTATTATTTTGAACAGGCAGAAAACGGGGTGTACGCTCGTATGGCTATTATTGCCTCAATTTTAGGTTTAGCTGAATAGTTTTATTGTTTTTATTTCAATTAATTTTTATTTCAAATTGCTATGGGTAAAAAAAGAGAATTAAGTGTAAGTGCCATTAAAGAAGGTACTGTAATAGACCATATACCTGCGCATTATTTATTTAAGGTTATTAGTATATTAGGGCTTGATAAATGCGAAAACCTTATTACGTTCGGAACTAATTTAGGAAGTCAAAGACATGGGAAAAAGGCAATTATTAAAGTAGCAGATAAGTTTTTTGATGAGAAGGATTTAAACAAAATCGCTCTGGTTGCTCCTGAAGCACGTTTTAATATCATCAGAGAATATGATGTGGTCGAAAAAAGAGAGGTGACCATACCTGAAAAAATTATTGGTATCGCTAAATGTTTTAATCCTAAGTGTATTACAAATAACGAAAAAATTGTAACTAAGTTTTTGTTGGTACCTTCTTCAGAGCTGGCGCTTAAGTGCCATTACTGTGAAAAGATCACAGTCGAAGAACATCTCGAAATAATATAAACATTTACAAATTATATGTCAAAAGTAGATTGGAAACCCGGTAATATGGTTTACCCTTTACCTGCAGTAATGGTATCTGTTGGTAATTCTCCTGAGAATTATAATATTATTACAATTGCATGGACAGGTACCATTTGCTCTGATCCACCCATGTGTTATATCTCAGTAAGAAAAGGTAGGCATTCTTATAAAGCATTAAAAGAGACAGGAGAGTTCGTTATTAATTTAACAACAAAAGATTTAGCCTATGCAACAGATTGGTGTGGTGTGCGCTCGGGAAGGCAGTACGATAAATTCAAGGAAATGAATTTGACTCCCGGGAAAGCAAGTGTAGTAAAAGCTCCTATAATTGAAGAGTCGCCAATTAATATCGAATGTAAAGTAAAACAAGTGATTCCTTTGGGTACTCACGATATGTTTATGGCAGAAGTAGTGAATGTAAAAGCTTCTGAAGAATATATTGATTCTACTACGGGTGCGTTCTCGCTTAACAAAGCAAAACCCATTTGTTATTCTCATGGTAATTATTACGAAGTGGGAAAGAAAATAGGGAAGTTTGGATATGCTGTAGAGAAAAAGAAAAAGAAGAAAAGAACCTTGCGTAAGTAGCTTATGATAAAATATTATATTACGTACCCGATGATTATTCCAAGCATATCTGCTAAATGATTTTTCTATTATATTTAAAAAATCTATTAACCTGAGTTCGATATAAAATTAATGGCTCAAATCGCTTATAAATATTGAGTTTCAAGGAATGTTTGCGAAAGCATACCGGGCTATGGTAAGCAAATATGACGCAGAAAATCGGTATTTATAAGCGAAATTCATAGCTTTTCATTAAATAATCGATTTACGGCTCTAAATTTTATCACCATAGCTCGCTAATTTTAATCGAACTCAGGTTAATAGACAAATAGTATGAATTATGATATTGCATTTGGTATGAATAAAATAACGAACCACCAATCGTAGCCAGTCACCAGGCTAAAAGCCTAGTGCATAAGCTCTCACACTATTCAGCGTACGGATCTCGTACTGAGTGGTTCTCTACATCATGGGAATCGAAGATCGATGTAGTCAAACAGCGTATTACTAAAGATTGCCAATGAAGAATGCAACTGATTGTACATATCAGCCAAAGCGATATATCCTCGATTTTAAAGACGTTCAATCGTGATGGAGGTTCCTAAAATAGGACTTTGCCAACTTAAATTAAATATTATTTGGCGTTAGCGATTTCCGTTGCGCTCCAATTGAGCAATGACCCTACCTCCCATTACTCATAAATTGTACATTTTTTTTAGGTATTCATGATTTCGTACCTCAATTCGGGACTTGCACCCTATGGACAAATTAATGACCCAGTCACTCTCAATTTGACGCAACTATATGATAAAAGATTCATCTATAGAAAAACACGTTCCATATATTCAAAAAACAGATAATGGAATTTTAGTAAAAATTGGACAAAATCAGGATCATCCAATGACTGATGAACA
>JBNKRV010000309.1:0-58618 GCA_050296935.1 Marinilabiliaceae bacterium
AAAGCTATGAATTTCACTTATAAATACCGATTTTCTGCGTCATATTTGCTTACCATAGCCCGCTATGCTTTCGCAAACATTTCTTGAAACTCAATATTTATAAGCGATTTGAGCCATTAATTTTATATCGAACTCAGGTTATTAGTTTTTTTCAAATCATTAATTTCTGCCTGAAAAACTTTATCCTATTGAAAATCTTGTTTAATTATTATTGTACTAACATTGGTACTACCAATGTTCAGGGAAACTTTATATCTATCAGTTGGTAATGACGAAAGATCAACAACGGTTTTATTATTTCCCGTTTTTGCAGATATGTTTTTGGTTAAAACAACAATTCCAGTTAAATCTTCCACTTTTATCAGCACTGTAGTAGTGCTGGGGCTTGAAAATTCGATGGCAACCAAATCTGTTGTAGGATTAGGATAATATCTGATAATTTTAAGTTTTAACGGTTCTTCCTCTTTTGTAACATTGAAGCTTGTTGTGGTGTTTCCATCATCAAAGGTAATTTTATACGTTCCATTGGGAAGGTTATTAATGTTAAGCTCTACTTCGTTTTCACCAATGGAGGAGGTATAGGATTCCTCTTGTACAATTTGGTTATTTGAATTTGTTACATCAATGGAAATTATAGTAGATGCGGGGCTATAGAAGGTTACATTAACCAATTGGTATGTTGTACTGGTGGAATTTAGTATTTCTAAAGATCCGGGAGCATCCTCCTTAGTTACGCTGCAACTAACAGTGTTAGTTCCATCATTAAGATTGATAGTATATACCCCTGCAGTAAAATTGGTCAAGTCCACATCTGTTTTATTATTCTCTCCAACAGTAGCGTTTTGATTCAACGACGATACTTGAGTTCCGGCACTATTATTAACAGTTATGGCTATTGACGTTGCACTTGGCGAATAGTATGTAACAGTCACAATATCAGTTGTAGGATCTGGAGAATAATCAATAATTTCTAAAGATCTGGGAGCATCCTCCTTAGTTACGCTGCAATTAACAATGTTAGTTCCATCATTAAGATTGATAGTATATACCCCTGCAGTAAAATTGGTCAAGTCCACATCTATTTTATTATTCTCTCCAACAGTAGCGTTTTGATTCAACGACGATACTTGAGTTCCGGCACTATTATTAACAGTTATGGCTATTGACGTAGCACTTGGCGAATAGTATGTAACAGTCACAATTCCAGTTGTAGGATCTGGAGAATAAGCAATGATTTTTAACGGTTGAGTTGTGCTACCGGATTCATATTCAGAATATCCGAGATCAGGACTTGAACCATTATAGCTCAATCCAACATTGGTACCTGCATCAATTAATTTTGAAGTTGAAGCCAGTTTTAGAAAATTTATTTGAGGTAATGAACCATCAGCATGCCTTGGAGCTGAAAGACCGGTAGAATCAATACTCACAAAATCGGCATTTGAAACTGTAACACCAATATCCCAGGAATTAAAAGAATGAGTATAGGATGTTCCGGAATCAAGTCCAATGTTTTTAACATTATCAAATGCGATGTTATTTTTATACACCCTGCGTAATTCTCTGGCATCAGTATCAAGGGTGTTGAATATTCTGAATCCCTCATTGTTTTTATAGGAGGTATTATTGTAAACATTAAAACTACCGCAACTATATCCCTGGTCGTTAGAGTCCCATCCGCGTATACGGTTATAGGCCGCAATACAATTCCGGTATATACGATTTGTAACACCTTCGTCAATTGTAGTTATCCAGCCCATTTTAAATCCATGTCCGCCACCTTCAAGCATTCCATTTTTAAACGACCAGCAATTGTCATATTCAGTACGTCCGATTGAACCGGAAGAAAACCCCTGGTCTCCACAAAGCCATGCCCTACAATTCTGAAAATAGACTGTCCCCGTTGAAAAATTCCAGTTAAAGTCAAGGAATCCATTACCATCATTACCCGGTACCGGATTTGAAACCGGAACAGTTGTTAATGAATCGCAGTTATTCCATGTGTCGCAATTGATAAAATAAGTGTGGTCACAATTTCTGGATTTAAAGGCTACACCGTGAGTATTATGAATAGTACATTGCTCAATGATAATATGGTCACCTTCTATGGTCCAGGTAATAACCTCGTCAGCTCCGTCATTCTGCCATACATTGCGTACATGCAAACCTTTAAAGTGGATGTAGTTGATGTCAACGGTATATAATGGCATATTTAAAGTGCCGCTTCCTTCTGTAGGTATGATTGAATCACAGTCCAGTACAGGAGTTTCACCAGGATAATTAAAATAATGGATATAATTTCCTGCCGTACCATCTCTTTCTAACCGGTATCCATATCCGCCGTTTTTATCAGTATGATAATAAGTACCACCTCTGAAATAAACAGTATCACCTGGTTGTACTGCAGTTGAGTTAAATGCTTTTCCCCAGGTTCTCCATGGTTTATCAAATGTACCGGCATTGTTATCATTACCCCAGGGTGCTACAAAGTAATCAGCGTTGTAAGATGTTACCGGATTAGTATCTATTACCGGATCAGTATTTCCGGTGCCAGTACCATCAGTTTCAGTTATTATGGCACCAACTTGCCATATACTCCCTTGTGGTGTAGTGGCAGGTGAAACCCCTGTATTCCAGTTTGAAGTAGTACTAAGTCCGTTTTCAAATTCGGTACCCAGATTTACACCGTATTCAAGTTTTGATGATGGTACAAAATTTTTAGTGTCGATAAATTCTGGATCCATAATAACAGAATGAGCATCATAGCCCAAAGCTCTCCATTCTGCCCATGTTAGAGATACATCATTTACCATAAAGACAGGTTCGTTATTTGTTCGGTTAGGATAGTAATATACATTGTAATCACATTCAAAGCCTTCAGAATCAATTTCAGCAGGCGTGTCGTCACCAGCAGATCCTAATCTAACCGCTGAGGTATTAGTAGTGGAGTAAAACAGGTTATTCTTGATCTTTGTGTTTTTGCATACAGCATCGTATCCTCCGGTATCTGAGGATTTTACCATTATAAAAAATAATTGGTTACCTGTAGTGTAAAAAGTGTTGTTGTATATTTTAGTATTATCAAATCCTTTTTCTACGATTCCCATATAACTATCTTTAATGATGTTATAGCTTATACCACCACTGGTATTTACCATGGTAATGCTTCCGGGTTCGCCACCTTCATGAACAATTCCGTATCTGGAGCTATCAAAATAATTGAATTTAATAGTATAGTTGATGCTATAGCCAACCATTAAACCATGGGTTCCTCCTGTAGATCCGTTCCAAAGAATTTTGTTACCAATAATTTGTGCGCCGTTTAAGTTGTAGGCATAGGAGTTATAATCATCTTCACCAGCCTGAACAATAAATCCGCTTGAACTTGTTGAGGTAATAAAATTGTTTCTGAATATCAGATTAGTAGGGCTGCTATTGGGAATATTATATCCACCCACAGAAGTTTCGATTGTTTCAATCCCTTCAATAATCAGACTTTGTTGTCCGACTATATTTATCGTAAAGAATAAAAATAATAACACTAGTAAATTTTTCATGTTGTGTAGTTTTGAATAAGGATCAAAAAATAAGATTATATAAATTATTCTCTTCTACATTATAAATTAAGTAAATACAATAATATCATGATGTTTATCCGGAGGATAAACTATAGTCTTTTGTTACCTGTTAAATGAAGTTATAAGAGAATAAAATAACGAGAAAACAGGCGTAATTAGTTTGTTGTATTTTATACAGCCAATTCATAATAAAAAGTGTAACCTTATGAGAATCTTTATTATCATGGCAAGAGAATTATTAATGAACGAGCCAATAATTTAACCTTTTAATGTATTCTAAAAATTCAGTAATAGTCTAAATGTAGATGGAGATTGCTTATGATATATTTACTACATCATTTTGTTTTTTAAATTCTATTTTACAGTAAATCTGATAATTGTTTAATTCAGAACCATTAATTTGTTTATTTTTCCAGAGCGTATTCCAATCGAAAATGCACATGTTTTCATTGGATGGTAAGTGTCAATACTAATATATTACTATCGTATATGATAAGCCAGGTAATTTAGCCTGAAAGTTCTTCAATTTTCTTATAAATGAATAATACATAATCAACTCAAAATTCAGTAATGGATGGAGTAATATTCACCATTTATATATTCCTGTTCTTAACAGAATTTAGTGTTCATCTTTAGGATCCAGTTACTGCGTTGTTGCTTAAAATACAGATTCTCATAAACGCTGGTATACTGCGGTTTGAATTTTTTACACGCTTTGTATTTAAACTTTATACTCCAAACGCACGACTTAATGGACAGGCACTAAATAAAAGCACATTTAATCCTTATAAATTTAACAGAGATCAATGTCAAAGTCAATTTTAAATTGAATAATATTCAGAATAATTTGTTATTGTACATTGTAATAACGGTTGTATTTTTTATAGTTGCTTTTATTTAAATCCAAATCGTTAAATACTATTTCTATGTTATTGATTTTATTCGCTTTTAAATTGTTTAGTGCATTTACAAATATTTTTTTGTTAGTGTAATTATTTCTACAAATAAAAAGCAAAAGAGAAGCATACTTCGATAGTGAGATCGAATCAGATACTATTCCGGATGGTGTTGAATCAATAATGACATAATCAAATTTTGTGAGTATATAATTCATTAATTCGTCTAATTTTCCTGCCTCAATTGACTCAGATGCATTATGAATAATCGGGCCTGCAGTGATATAATACAGGTTTTTTAAATCTGTTTTTTTAATAATCTCTTCTTTACTGGCTTCGCTGTTCATATAGTTCGAAAGTCCAACCAGATTATCATCATTTAATTTTTTGTGAAGTGTAGGTTTTCTAAGATCACAATCCAGTATAATGGTTTTGTAACCAACTGCAGATATAAAGGCAGCCAGATTGTAGGCAATAAAGCTTTTACCATCTTTGGGAAGGGCAGAAGTAATCAGTATGGATAATCCTACATTGGAATTAAGTTTTTGAAAAATATTACTGCGCAAGTTTCTGAATGATTCAGCAAGAGATGAGTTGGGGAGCTTTGTACTTACTATTTCGGAGTTGTGGTAATTGGTGTAAATAAGATTTGTAATTGGTTTATTATATATTTTTTCAAGATCCTGAACGGATGATATGTTTTGGTTAAGAAAATCTTTAATAATTAAAATCAGAGAAGGTAAAAAGAAACCTATAAATAAAGCCAGGATGTAATTAAGAAATGTTTTGGGCGAAATAATAGAGCTTGTAACTAGCCTTGCTGGCTCAAGTATTTCATAATCCGGTATGTTTGATGCCATAGAGATAGCAGCTTCGGATCTTTTTTGTAATAAAAATGTATACATGGCATCTGTAATATTGAATTGCCTTTGCATACTCACCATTTTTAATTCGGTTTTGGGTAAAGTAGCTATTTGTTGTAATAGTTTATTTCTTCGGTAATTAAGTTCGTTTAATGTTAAACCCAGTGAATTTAAGTTGTTTTGTACATTTTCAATGATGGTTTGCTTCTGGAGTTTGATTTTATTGTTAAGCTGATCCAGGAAGAGACTTTTTTCAACCTTGTTACTTAAAATGGTAAATTTTTCGGCATTGAGTTCCAGCAATTCTAATACCATTGAATTCATAATCGGGTCATTCACATTGGCTGCAGTAGGGGGTACTAATCCTCCTATGTCCTGATTATCATGGAAATATCTGAGTATGTATTTAAAGTATTTTTCTTGTACTTTACGAACAGATATTTCGTTTTCCAGCCCCGTAATTTGAGATAGAACCTGTTGCCCCTGATACGTGAGGTCTGTAACCTGGTGAATGGCTTTATAGTCTCTTAACTTCGATTCCGATTTATTAAGAGAATCTGAAATCTGTGCCAATTGGTCATCAATAAAGTTTATAGTATTTAAAGCTATGTTGTTTTTTTTGGAAAGGTTCTCATGTAGAAATAATTGGAGGTAATTGTTTAAAAAGTCGACTGTTAAATCATTATTTTCTCCTTGAAACGATAATTGAATTAACGTTGAACGAATACTTGCAGGTTCCGCAGTTAACCTTTTGAGGTAATCTTTACTAATGATATCTATGTGGTTAAACACAAAAAAGCCGTTATTGTATAGCTTTGTACTTTCTCTGTATAAATTTTTATCTAAACTTACCGAAAATTTAAAATATGGAGTGTTGATCATTTGATTAAACCGGCATATAGTATCTAATTCAATTATATTATCATTGCTAATTACTTGGTTTTCAAAAAAGTTATATAGGGTTGCCTTGTATTCTGAAATGGTTAATCTGAATTTTTCTTCATCTATAATATTTATCTTAAACCGGGTATTGATGGCCTGCGGGTGTGACTTGTCAATATTCACACTGTAATTACAGTTTTTGTATAATTGACGGGGGTTACTAAGAAATCTTAAATGTGGATTATTTAAAAAAGATATAGGTTCTTCGTAGTAACTGGTTTCCAGACCTAGTTTTTTTAATGTTTTAGAAACCAGATCAAAGGAGTGTATGCTGCTTATATCATTTTCCAATGAATTTTGCTGAAAATTTCTTCCGTGTGCATTAAAATATTCGTTTGATTCAAGAAATGCAGCTTGTCGGTCTTCAATAGGACCAACAAGTGAGTTAACTTGATAAACTTTAGGGATGAAACTGTTGTAAGCATATGCAATGAGAACGCATAGTATGATTGTGCCAATGTAATAATATTTGTGATTAAAAATAATCTGAATAAAATCTTTAATATTAAATATTTCATCTGGTTTTGTATTTCTTAATGCCATAATATTATTTTATTAATTAATACTACTAAATATTTTATATTGTATTGATAATCAGGACTTAATTTATGGCAACTAACGGTGTTTTTTTAGCTTATATTAATTTAACTAAAATGTTCAAGATTAATAGGAAACAAATATGGAGTGTCGACTGATTTTTGATTTAACGACGTTATTTGTAGAGGAATGGATGTTTTATTATGATGAAATTAAATTTTGCTGCGGATAGGGAGCGTTTTGGAATGATTGAAAAATAGTGATTTTTGATCATTTAAATTCCATTGAAGCAAAGTGTGGATGATGAAATTAATTCGGGAGCATCCGATTTTAAGGTGGTGCTAACCTGAGTTCGATTAAAATTAAAGAGCTCAGATTTTATTAAAAGATTGAAATAGAATACAGTATTACATAAAAAAGCCGTCAAAAGGAAGTTCTGAAACTTAATAATTCCTTAATTGACGGCTTTCAATAAATTTATTTGAGGTGATTATACACGAGCAGCTTCAACTTTTTTACGATAGTTATTTATAGCTACATGATAATCTGGATCTTTTAATACGTTTACGTCACAAATCTTTTCAGCTCGTTTTATCAGTTTAACACAATCCTGACTCAGATAACGCAAATGGACATTAGTTCCAATTAATTGATATTTTTCAGCTAGTTTGTTAATTGCTTCAATAGCAGATTGATCCATGATTCTGGATTCTTCAAAGCTAATCACAACTTCTTTTGGATCATTTTTAACATCGAATTTCGAAATAAAAGAAGTGGTAGCAGCAAAAAACAAAGGACCGTGAACAATATAATGCTTAACACCTTCACTGTCCACAACGCTTGACACACGCACTTTAACAGCATTTTCCCAGGCAAAAACCAAAGCAGAAACAATGACTCCTGCCGCCACTGCAATAGCTAAATCGTATACAACCGTTAAAATAGTTACCAATACGATTACAATGACATCAGCAACAGGTATTTTGTTTAGTATTTTAAATGTACTCCATGCAAATGTTCCAATAACTACCATAAACATTACACCAACTAATGCCGCAATAGGAATCATTTCAATATATGTGCTGGCAAAAAGAATAAAAGCTAGCAAAGCCAGAGCCGCAACAATTCCCGATAATCTTCCGCGACCACCTGATTTAATATTGATTATACTCTGACCAATCATTGCACATCCACCCATTCCGCCAAAAAAGCCATTGGTAATGTTGGCTACCCCCTGGGCAACACATTCACGATTTCCACTTCCGCGTGTTTCTGTTAGTTCATCAACTAAAGTTAGTGTCATCAGTGATTCAGTTAAACCAATTAGCGCAAGAATAATGGCATAGGGGGTAATGAACTTTAAGGTTTCGAGACTAAATGGTATCACAGGAATATTGAATGAAGGTAGCCCCGCTTTAATTCCTGTACCTCCTTTTGAAACAACAAAAGAACGCACTGTTTCTGTTTCTATTCCACCCAGAATTACAATTAACGATACCACAATGATGGCAACAAGCGCTGCAGGTATTTTTTTACTGAATTTTGGCAGAAAATACATGATAGCCATTGTAAGAATAACCAGTCCCAACATTATAAATAAAGGAGAACCGCTTAAATATTCACCCTCAAGTTTAAACATTCCTAACTGTGAGGTAAAAATCACGATAGCTAATCCGTTCACAAATCCCATCATAACAGATTGAGGAACCATACGGATAAATTTACCAAGTTTAAGGAAACCAATCGTCATTTGAATTAACCCAGCCAGTATAATAGTTGCAAAAAGATATTGAATACCCATCATGTCACCCTGGGCTCCCATGGCATTGCCTTCGGCCACAAGATGAACCATAACTACGGCCAGTGCTCCGGTTGCACCGGAAATCATTCCGGGTCTGCCACCAAAAATTGAAGTCACTAACCCCATCATAAAGGCACCATATAAGCCAATAATAGGAGAAATACCTGCTACAAAGGCGAAAGCTACAGCTTCCGGTACTAAGGCAAGTGCAACTGTTAAACCTGATAAGATATCATCCTTAACAGATCCTTGTCGTTTGTCGATAAAAGAGAATGAAAACTTCATATATAGAATAAATTATTATTAGCAATTATAGGTTGGATATATGATCAGGAATAAAGTCATATATCAAGAAATGCAGGCGGCAAAAATAGTAAAAACAAACTATTTTGTTTTGTTGAATGAGGTTTTAACATCTTTTATTAGAATAAAAGATGTTAAAAAAGATTAATGATATGGCTTGTTTATACAAGTAATTCTTTAATCTTCTTACAATATGGGTTTGAACTAAGAAGCAGGCGGATGTTAATGTGTTGAAAATGACTGTTAAAGCGTTGGGTAAATAGGATGGGTAGCTCTTATGATGTATATGGAGGTCAGCAGTTTGATAAATGGATTGTTCCAGGAGACATGACGAAACCTAACCTCTAAAGTTGAAAATAACTTACTTTAAAACTATTATATCTGTTCAAAACTGAAAGCTTTATTAGAAGTTATAATTCATCTTAATCAAGGAGCTTCTCTTTGATCTTCCCATATTAGCATTTCATTGCTTCTTTCCTCAAAAAAGTCAGGACATACTCCATCTCCCTCTCCTGCAACACCCCCATCAGGAGCACAAATAAGGTTGCAGTTTTTGTCGTATAATTCACTGAAAATATCACAGCACCTCTGAGGAATAAAAAATACCGTATCTCCTTTATACATGTATTGATATATTTTTGCAGGAGGATTCCATACTTCCTGAGCAGAAATATCGATGATTTTTTGCTGGATGCATTCCGGAATCTGAGGAACAAATTCATCCTCGTCATTATCATTGCAATTTAATAATAAAGGAAGTATAAAAAGTATCAAATAGAATATATTGAATTTCATGATTCTGTTTTATATAACAGATGCGTGAAATAGAAAAAGGTTGCGCTAATAGCGTTGTATCAGGGTGTTTTGCTGGTATATATAAATTAAGGTACTCAATTCTTTTGCAATTAAGCGTGATACTTTAACTATGATGTGCTGATTTATTTATTCATTTAGCATTTTCTTCATTGTCAATTGATTGTTCATAAGGTTTATTGAGCAATTATCTTCATTTTTATTACACTTACCAATTAACGAATTATTTTCAATCCTTATTAATTCAAAATAATTGTTGAAGATCAACTGTGGAAATTGGCCATTAGCTTCAAATATGGTAAGCAATCCGGGTTGAGAGGAATAAATCCAGCCAAAGGCAAAAATAAATTTTGTGGAGGAGTTAATATTCGTGATTAATAATAGGTTACTTTTAATTTGGTTCGAATTAACAATGCTTTCATTAAGTTCATAGTTTTCCCCTATTTTCACCCAGCCGTCATAATTGGTTTCAATTATTTTATTATTGTTATCCAATGTAATTTCTATTTGGTTGAACTTGCCGGTATCTTCCCAACCAGCAATTTTGTATAAAGATATGGTGTCATATAGATTATTCCCATTTAAATCAATGATATGGCTCTCGATTTTATTAAATTCTATTTTATTATTTGATTGATCTAAATAAGTATTTCTATAGAAGGGTTCTATTAAATCATTATTTACAATAATCTCTTTTTCAGAAGAAGAGCAACTGAAAGCACAAAATATAATAATAAAGGATATATATTTAAACATGGATAGATATATTAAGCCATTAACTTAAAGTTAACAATGTTTTTTTACAATATAAGTTGAAATACAAGGAGACTTTGTGTGTTTTATAATTAAAATTCATCCAATAGGCCATATCTAATATCCAGAACAACAATCAGTGATGAAGTGTTTCATTGATTTACCCCCCCCAAAAAAAAAATCAGACCGCTATTGCGATCTGAAAACATATAATCAGGTAGTAATATAGCTTGTTTCAATTCACCACAGCGGCGCTATATCTCATTTTAACAGGTTTTGATTGATGGTACTTTTAATTCTCATAACGAAGTCCTAATGAACAATTCAGGTTTAAGTTTGAGCATTGCTTTTTAGATGTGAATACAGATGAATATATCAACAGATATATTAGAAATTAACGCAAGGCCACTATATTATCTTTCTTTCTAATCATTGAATATATAGGAATAATTAGTTAAATTATACACGTAAATCAAGGGGTATGAAAAGACGGACTCACGCTGAATTGGTAAACCTACTTAAAAAGGAATTAAAACTATTACAATCGAATAAACCGGTAGGTGATTTTGAAAAAGCCTATGATTTAATTCGTGAAATTGAAATGGCTTATAATCAGGATTCTGAAGCCGGTTCTTCCAATGCGGATACAACTTATCAAAATTTGCATAAGAATAATAATGAAACAGATAAAAATCTACTAGCTATTGTTTTTGATACCATTCCTGGAGCCGTTTTTTGGAAAGATGCTGATTTCAGATTTAAATATGTCAATCAAAAGTTTCTGGAAGTAGTTGGATATAAGTATTTAAGTGATGTTGAAGGGAAAACGGATTTTGAATTAAAATGGTTAAAAGATGAGTCTGAACATTTTAGAGTTAGTGATCTTAAAATTGCGGAATCTCAAAAACCATTATTGGGTATTAAAGAAAAGTTAACCACAGCAGAGGGAAAAACAATATGGTTAAAATCACATAAAGCTCCTATAATAACTGAAAATGGAAAATTTGAAGGTATTATTGGCGTAATAGAAGATATTTCAGAACGACAATCAACCAGAATAGCATTAAGACACAGTGAAGCAAGGTTAAAAAGTTATTTTAATAATGTTACAGATGGAATATTCGTATTGGATGAAGGATTTACAATTCAAAATGTTAACCCTGCCACCTTTGATATTACAGGATTAACTCCTGAAGAATTAAAAGATAAGCGAATATTCGATTTGTTTACTAATGATGAATCTTTAATGAAGGTGAAGGCCAACTGTTTTGGGATGGATATTGAACCTGTTTCCGGAGAGTGTTCCATGATTGTTAATGATCGTGAACTTAAATATTTAAAGATAGATGTTGTAAAAATTGAAATTGACCATTATATCTGTATTTTAAAAGATGTTTCCGAATTAACACGAGCCATAAAAAAAGCTCAGGAAAGTAATAAATTAAAAACTGCATTTCTTCAGAATATAAGCCATGAGATAAGAACTCCGTTAAATGCAATCATTGGTTTTTCAAATATCCTGATCAGGAATATGTACGAATCGGAGGAAGATGCCATTCGGTATAAAAAAATTATTTTTGCCAATTCTGAATACTTACTCGGGCTCGTTAATAGTGTTATTGATTTAAGTAAGATTGAAGCGGGGCAAACCAATTTAAATCCGGAAGAAATAATACTGGTTCCGTTTCTGCATAATGAAGTGTTACCCATTATTGAATCAGAACGTAACAGACTTGAAAAATCTGACATTCAGATTCATATAGATACGGGTAAATTGTATGAAAATTTAAGTATGTATGTGGATGCAAACAGGCTGAAGCAGATTATTGTAAATCTGATGCATAATGCATTGAAATTTACGATGGAAGGAAGTGTTTCTCTGATAGTTAAACAGCAGAACGACTATTTAAAGTTTGAGGTAGTTGATTCAGGAATTGGGATAAATAAGGATCAGCTAAATAGAATTTTTCATCGTTTCTACAAAATAATTAACTCGCAGCAGGTTAGTATGGGGTCCGGGTTAGGATTGGCTATTGTAAAGAAACTATTAAATTTAATGAATGGAGATATCAGCGTATCATCCGTTGAAGGAAAAGGAAGTACATTTACCTTTGTTTTACCAATAGTTGGAGACTGATATTTAGTAAATCTGAATCAATAGTTTTATGTCTGAGGTAGGCTATGATATGGTTTTATAATGTGCCTTTTACTGCACCTCCTTCAATGGCATAAACCTGACCATTAACAAATTCAGATAAAGGGGAGAGTAACCAAACGGCTAATGAGGCAAGGTGTTCTGGTTTCCCTAAGGACTTTGATGGTTGATTTTCGATAAAAGCAGTTTTTGCATCTTCAAAACTAATATTCTCACTTTTTGCCTTTTTTTCCATAAGTCTGTATATTGCAGGGGTATTATGAGAGCCTGGTGCAATCATATTAAAATTAATGCCGGTGCCTGCCAATTCCTGCGAAAGTGTTTTCATCATTCCCACTACAGATAATCTTAAAGAAGTACTTAATGCCAGGTTATCAATAGGTTGTTTAACAGATGAGCTTTCAAGGTATACGAATCTCCCATAACCTTTACTTCTGAAATGTGGAATTAATTTTTGAGTCAATTGAACTTTCCATCTTAATAAAGACTTATAGGCGTTGTCCCAGTCTGATATGGTAGTTTCTTCAAATTTTTTAGCAGGTGGACCACCGGCATTTACAAAAATTCCGGAAACTTCTTTTTGTATGCCTGAATCAACAACTTTTTCAATAACCTCAGGAGTGGTAATATCTCCTGCAATCGGGTAAAATTTATTAGGATACGATTGTGATAATTTGTCTAAAGGTTCCTGATTTCTTGCAATTCCTATCACATTTGCTCCTTCGTTAATTAATGCCAGGCAGGTTGATAGTCCAAAACCACTAGTGCATCCTCCAACAATAAACGTCTGTTGATTAATTTGTAAGTCCATAGATTAAATTGTTTTAATTCAAATACCTTACTAATACTACAAATTATCGGATGAATTGTTTGGTTCAGAATTCCTGAAATGTGTTGCAGAAATTCAATAAAGCAAAAATTAATAGGGACGTGTTATGAATTTGTTCCGTACAACTTATTTTCAATAATATATTGATACGCCTGTTCAGGGATGAGGAATTGATACTTTTTTCCCTGATGCAGACCTTTTCTGATTGAAGTTGAATCAATATTAAATAATGGAGCGTTAATTATTGTAGGGATGATATTTAAATTTTTATTTTCAGTAGGATAATCAGGACGTGGATATACCATTAAGCTACACTGATGCTGTATGTCATCAATTTCTCTCCAGAGATGCATCTTTATTAAGTTATCAGAACCCATTATCAGTGTAAAGCGGACATCCGGATGTATTTCTTTTAATTTGATTAAAGTTTTGTAAGTATAAGATGGGGTAGGCAGGTTTAGCTCAATATCATTTACCCGAAAGGAAGAATAATCCCGGATGGAGAGTTTTAACATATTAACTCTGTGGGCAGAATCGATAAGATCTTCTGTTTGTTTAAAAGGATTCTGAGGACTTACAATAAACCATATTTCATTTAATTCACTGTTTTCAACTATATAATTAGCCAGCGCTAAATGGCCAACATGCACAGGATTAAAGGAACCAAAAAATAAACCTATATTTTTCAATTTATCACCCATTTAAAAATTGAGATAGTAATTGTTCTGTTTCAGCAATGGCATGTTGTAAATCATCATTTACAACAATGAAATCAAATCCTTTAGCATAACTCATTTCCTCTTCGGCCTTATTTAATCTTTGTTGAATGATTTCACTGGAGTCAGTTCCTCTTCCTTTTAACCTTTTCTTTAATTCTTCAATAGAAGGGGGTTTGATAAAAATGGATATGGCATTTTCACCATACATTTTTTTTATGTTTAAACCTCCGATTACATCCACATCAAAAATGATATTATTGCCTTTAGAAGTAATTCTGTCCACTTCGCTTTTTAAAGTACCATAATATTTATCAGTGTATACCTCTTCCCATTCTAATAACTCATTTCCGGCAATTTTTTTTCTGAATTCTTCAGGAGATAAAAAATAATAATCAATACCATGTTTTTCTTCCCCACGAGGATTTCGGGTAGTCGCAGAAATAGAAAATTCCATGTTAAAATCTTTTGTTAAAAGATTTTTTACAATTGTAGTTTTACCTGAACCGGAAGGAGCAGAGAATATAATGAGTTTACCCTTATTTGGCATTTGTTTCGCTGGTTATTTATTTAGCGTATTAGTGTTAACTAGTTGAATATTAGGTTTAAGTCTGAAATTGCAGCCACGTTTTTAACAATGATGCCTAAAGAATATTCAAATTCTGCTCTTTTATTTTTTCGAGTTCATCTTTCATTTGTATTACTCTTTTCTGAACTTCAGAGTGGTTTGCTTTTGAGCCCATTGTATTGATTTCTCTTCCAATCTCCTGAGTAATAAACCCTAGTTTCTTTCCAACCATATCTTCCTTAGAAATCGTTTCAATAAAATAATCCAGGTGGTTTGCTAATCGAACTTTTTCTTCAGTAATATCCAGTTTCTCAAGGTAATATATCATTTCCTGTTCCAGCCTGTTTTCATCAACTTTAATTTTTCCCTTGATTTCATTCAGTTGATCAAGAATACGTTCTCTTACTTTTTCTATCCTTTCTTTCTCATATGGCTCAACTTCTGCAGCAAGATTCCTGATATTTTCAATTCTCGAGATAATATCCTGTTGTAAAACAATCCCTTCTTGTTGTCTGAATGAATTAATACTATCCAAAGCATTTTTAAAAGTGGTTTCAATAATATTCCATTCTTCTTCATCAAGCTCGGCTTGCTCTATTTTAATAGTGTCAGGTAAAGGCATAATAGCTCTTAATATATCACTGTTTTCTGATAAGCCAAGTTTATCAGCAATAGGATATATCTGATTGTAATATGATTCAATTACATTTTGATTTATCGTAGCATTTTTCTCATTACCCAGATAATCGATATAAAAACCTATATCAACTTTCCCACGTCCCAACTTGCTTGAAACTTCGTTTCTTAGCAATAAATCCTTCTCTCTGTATAAATTAGGTAGTCGCATGTTAATATCTAACTGCTTGCTGTTCAGAGATTTTATTTCAATACTAATTTTTTTGCCAGGAAGCTCGCAAGTAGCTTTGCCGAAGCCGGTCATTGACTTTATCATATTACTTTGTACTTAATTGAAGCACAAAGTTAATCTTTTAAACGAATTGTGCTATTCACTTTTTTTTATCACTTGACTTCTGATATATATAGTGCCTGTCCATTAAGTGGGGTGTTGGGACAAGCACTAATTATTGCTTTCGTGAAAGTTAAGGAACGGTTCTGATTCCCTTTATGGTTATTCAGAACCGTTCCTTAAGTTAACCTGCAATGCTATTACTTCTCAAATGCCGAAAATCGGGAACGGTTCTCTATAATCAAGCTGTCCATCAGAACCGTTCCATAAATAACATCAAGCACATCTGCGGTTAAAATTTATCACATGCCTTGTATTTAAGCATTGTACTCCAGACACCCGACTTTACAAGCAGGTACTAATTAAAGCGATTTATAAGTATGGCTTTAAATAATCTGGTTTCAGTAACATTTAAAGTCTTTCTTTCTTAAAACTCAAAATCAAAAAAAAGTGAAATATTGATTGATGCACAAAAAAAGTGTTTAAGAAAAAAGAAAAAAGAATAAACAAAAATACGCCTTGTTTGTTTCATAAATGAATTGTGATACGAAAGGAATTTTTAGTCCAGTTCATTTGTATAAGAATTAGAATCAATGGCATTTTCTTTCGCGCGGGAATTTGCTGTTGATTCAAAAAGCAATTATTAATCAACATTAAAGCACTTAGTCATGAAAAAGAAAGAATTAATTTTAAAGACAAGCAGTCCGGCCAGATATTTATGGATTGTAGCATTTATGTTAGTATCATTTACATTCACATTTACATCTTGTTCTGATGAAGATGATGATAAAATGGTTGTAGAAGAAACAAACACTATTGTTGACATAGCCTTAAAGGATGCCTCATTTTCAATTTTAGTTGATGCTTTAACAAAAGCTGAATTGGTTTCTGCATTAAATGGAACCACTAAATATACGGTATTTGCACCCACGAATTCAGCCTTTCAGAATCTTTTAAATGATTTGGGAGCAACCTCCCTGGATGATATATCTAAGGAGGAATTACAAACCATATTAATGTATCATGTGGTGGCTGGTACAAATACTTCGTCGAATTTAGAAACAGGGTATTATTCTTCAATAAGTGAAAAGCAAGATGGTTATTATTACTCCATTTATTTTTCTAAAGGAGATTTAATGTTAAACGGAAAAGCATCCGTAACTCAGGCAGATGTAATGGCTGATAATGGTGTTATTCATGTAATTGACGAAGTTATTTTGCCACCATCAATTACCGATCATGCTATTGCTAATCCTGCAATATCGAGTCTTACAGCAGCTGTTGTAAAAGCTGAGTTAGCATCAACTCTGGATGATGATGAAAATAATTTTACAGTGTTTGCACCAACAAACGATGCTTTTACAACGTTATTATCTGACTTAGGTGCTACTTTAGATGATTTGTCCAAAGATGATTTGACACCGATTTTACTGTATCATGTTGTCAATGCTTTTGTTCCGGCAGCTGATGTAACCAGTGGTTATGTTAACACTTTGAGAATGGGGCAGGATAATTATTTAAGCATGAATATTTCTGTTGATGGAAACGGGGTAATTTTAAATAATCAGGCAAACGTTGTACTGACAGATATTGTAGCCACTAATGGTATCATTCATGTCATTGATAATGTAATACTTCCCAATAATGTAGTTGACATAGCTGTAAATAATTCGGTATTCTCAATTTTAGTTGAAGCAGTAGTAAAAGCAGAACTTGTTGAAACCCTATCAGGTGCTGGTGTAATTACAGTTTTTGCACCAACAAATTCGGCATTTGAAGCTTTATTCTCAAGTCTTGGAGTAACAGGGATAAGTGAGTTAACAAAAGAGCAACTTACACCAATATTATTGGCTCACGTTGTGGATGGGAATGTAAGATCATTAGATTTACAGAATGGAACTGTGCCTACTTATAACGCCAATAAATCATTATCAATTGATATAACAAACGGTGTTGTGATTGATGGAGATAAACAGGTGATTATAGCAGACGTTCAAGGTACTAATGGAGTTGTGCATGCAATTGATAAAGTAATTGTACCATAATATTGCAAAACCTCACACACGTTTTGCCAAATTATATTACTAATTTCATGAACAAAATAAATAACAGCTTGTTAAAAGTTTTAAATGTTAATTATTGAATAGCATTTAGATGACAAATACGTCAAATAAATAATATGGCAGAGTATTCTATAAAAGATCTTGAGAAAATATCAGGCATAAAAGCTCATACAATTCGAATTTGGGAACGTAGGTATAATGTAATAGAACCCATGCGTAGTGAAACCAATATTCGAAAATATACCGATTCAGATTTAAAAAGAATTTTAAATATTTCTATTTTAAATCAAAACGGATTTAAAATTTCAAAGATTGCGGCTTTAGATAATCAGCAACTAAAGGAAAGGGTTCTTGATTTATGTATTGATACCAAAAATACAAATGTACAGATTGAAAGCCTTGTGTTTTCAATGTTAGAACTCAATGAGCTTAAGTTTAATAATGTATTAACTCATTCGATAATTAAAAGGGGATTTGAAACTACCGTTGAAGAAATCTTATTCCCTTTTTTAGATCGTATTGGCGTATTGTGGCAGGCAGGAACTATTAGTCCCGCTCAGGAACATTTTATCAGCAACCTGATTCGACAAAAGATTATAGTTGCCATTGATAATGAAATGGCTACACAAAAGTCGGAAAAGCAGATTACCTTTTTCCTTAGTGAGGGAGAGCTTCATGAAATAGGATTACTGTTTTTTAGTTTGTTAGCCCGTAAAGAAGGTTTTGGAGTCATATATCTGGGAATATCAGTACCCCATAATGATTTAAAAACAATAAATGAAATTCAAAAGGCAGATGCTTTCTTTACCTCATTTATTTCTGCTCCGGAAAAACAGAATATTAAACAACTATTATTAAAATATAAAAAAGATTTTCCAGATACTCCCTTCATGGTAACTGGTTTGCAAGTTAAAAACCATGCTGATATTATTCCTGAAGGTATTCAGATTATTAGTTCAGCTGATGATTTTAAAAGAGCTCTTCGTGAATTGTAGGGTGTGGTGTGTAATCTATTGTAATGTAGTGTGTTAGGTTGGTTCTGATTTGCTGTTGTTTATTGAAATTCTTACCCAAAGAAGTACTCATTTTCGTTTTTCAAACTTATAAAATCTTTTGAACATTTATTTTATAATTAATTTGTTTAGAAATATATAATATATTGCCTTATCTTGCACATCAGATTTTAGTCATGGAATTGTAAAATTTATGTGTATAGGTAATTGATAGTTATGTCTTTACCTTAATGGCACAGAAGTAAAACAAGCAAGGTAATCCTATTTTATTCCTAATAGTTTGTTCTTTGGGAATTGAATTTTGGATTTGCAAGTTCAATGCGACACAATAAACAAAAAATAAACGCATGAAAGACATTTTAATTGGAAAGGGATTTGAAGACATCCGTTTTGGGATGACCCGTTCAGAAGTTAAAAAAGTTTTAGGTGAACCTGATGAGGTCGACCAATATTCAAGTAGCGAGGAAACAGATGATAACACAGAAGCTTTTCATTATGATAGCATTGAGTTATCTGTTTCTTTTGATGAATTAGATAATTGGCGTTTAAGTTCTATCGCTGTTAGTGATGCAGATGCATGTATTGATGGGATTAAATTGGTAGGACTTACTGATGAGGAACTACTTGAAAAAGTAGATGCTCTGAATCTGGGAGAATACGATCGTGAAGATGTATCCTCACCTGATAGTCCTGATAATGAAGTAATAACATTTCAGGAGGCAAGTGTAAACTTCTGGTTCGAAGATGGGATTGTTTCTGAAATTCAGTTTGGCCCTTTGTGGGATGATGAAAATGAAGAATTAATCTGGCCTTCTTAATTGAAGAGTAAAATAAAATATATTCCCCCGACTGAATCCTATCAATCGGGGGATTTTTTTTACATCAATACTTTAACCACAACTTTTTTAACTGGCTTTGATGAATCAATAAGTATGCCGGGAGCATGAATATCTGTTGGGTAAAATATAGAAAACATTCCTTCACTGACTTTTACATGGCTCACAGGGCATTTATAAAAAACCAAATCCTCATCCGCATCATAAGGTGTATCAATGTCCTGGTCTTCTAAAGGAGCATAACCCATTAACTCTTCTCCACGAACCATGAATTGAATATCCAAATACCTTTCATGAGCTTCTGGTTTAGCTACTTCAGGTTCTTTTGTATGGTATTCAGATACAATTGCAAATATGGTATCACCATCAACATTGTATTTGCCAGGTTCAATAGTATTAAAATCTATTTCTTCAATAAATTCTAACCCTTTCTTAATTCTTTCGTTAAGATGACGATAATGTTTTACATTATCCAGACTATCAATTATCATACTATGTTTCTTTTATTATTTTTCCAAAGATAAATCAATTGTTATTGTTTATAGATTAATGAATGAAAAAACAGGATTGAATTTGGAGATTCAATGCGAAATACTCAATCAGCAAACTATTGCTGGCAAAAAAACTCAGTCATTGATATGGAAATTTCAGGAATGAGGTATTCATGGTTATGAAAATCAGTAGTTTACTTTTGTAGGCGACTGTGTAAAGAACAAGGGTAACGAAATTTTTGGACTTTTCTTACACAGAGTACCTAGTATTTGCACTTAAATTCAAGTGGCAGATAAGAAAGCTTCATTTTTGAGGCTTTCGAAGCTCGAAAAATGTGAGTTTACTGACGTAAATGATCATTTTGAGAGCAAGAGTAACAGCTTGCCACGATTATTTCGGGGAAAAAAATGGAGTTTTCTTGCTGACACTAACTATATTTGTATTTCAGGTTAAACATAGTTACCATGATAAGAAAAGACTATATTTTAAGAATGATTGAAGAAATTAGTAAAATGATTGCTGTGCTTTTAGGTCTCCTTAAAAGCGGAGACACCACGCAAGCTCAATTTCTTTATGAAGGAGGATTAAAACGTATTTTTAATTTAGATGAGGATCAGGTTTTAGAAAAAGATACCGCCATACTAAGAGCCTTGTTTGAAAATGAATTTGGTGAAAGTTATGAAGGTCTCGAAGTAATAGCTCAGTTAATTAGTAGAGGAGGAGATATTTATTTACAGGAAAAGGATGCCGAAAAAGCTAAAAAATGCTATTTGAAAGCTATGGAATTATACAACCTGGTTGAAATTGAATCAGGAAGCTTTTCAATTAACAGACAAGCTGACATGGGTAAAGTTGCTCAACTGTTGGCTCAAATTGAAAATACTTTAGATTGATCTTTTTCCCTGTTGATAAATCTAATAGATTAAATTCATTTATCCTTCAAGTTAGTTTTTTAACATTTTAGATGAGAGAATATCTGATTCTCTCAACAGTTTATTACTAACACCCGCAATGTTGTACAATAATCTTAACTGCTGTTTCTTTTGTTTGTCCGGTTGATTGTCAATTAACTCTTTAAGCTCTATTAATATAGGTTTAAGAATTGATTTTACAGGTTCTGAATTTTTATTGTTTAGCCTGTTTGAAGCCTCGGTTAATGATATCAGAATTTTATCAATTACATTCTGGTATTCAACAGGACTAACAGAAAATTCTTCTCTCTGTGCACCGAATGCAGATAAGTGAGATATTAATACATGGTTCAGGTAAGTCAAAGTAAAGGCCTGTTCCATAAGTTTCTTTCTGGATTTTGGTTCTACCTGCATACTCTGCCATGATAAGGTTAATGCATTGTCGGATTTGTGGGCTAATCTTCTGGCCAATCGGTATTCATAATCATCTTCACCTTCTTTTTTATTAATATATTCATTCCATATCTCTCCCAGATATTTGCCATTATTTATCAATGAATCAGAAAGAAGTCTGTTTAACTGTTTGTATTGCCAGTTTGGCCATAAAAAACGAATCGCGATGAAAGCCAGCAGGGCACCCGAAATAGTATCGTAAAGTCTGGGTACAAGTACTTCAATTCCTGAATGATGTGTTATGTTGTTTGCCGCTAATACATAGATGGTAATAAAAATTACAGCATTGGAATAGCGGGTGCGCAAAAAATAAAAGAATAAAAATGAACTGGATAATATAAGTAAAATTTGTCCGTATAAAGTAGGTAAAAGATGCAGCAGTAAAATCCCGACCAATACACCTGTAATTGTACCCAGAATACGTTGAAACAGCCGCCTTCTGGTTTCGCTATAGGTTGGTTGACTAACGAATAGAGAGGTCAGCATTATCCATTCACCTTTTTCCATTTCAAAATAAGAAATAATGGAGTAGCCAATTAAAAAACAGGCACTTAAACGTATGGCATACCGTAAGCGGGGATGCGACCAGTGAAGTTGATCTTTTATTCGTTCCCAGGTAGATCTCTTATCCTGACCCAAACGAGGTATTGACGTGCTTTCTTCAGGCGAATTCAGCTTGCTTAACGATAAATGCGAACGTGATAAATTGTGTAATAAAAGTTCAAGTAATTGTCTGTCGTGTTGGGGCAGTTTTTCTATTTCAAACTCCAGGGCACTAACGATCCACCCTATAGAAATCGGGTGGTTATACGTTTGGCTAGTTAACATTTTTTCAGCAACCAGTTTGGTGGCAGATGATAATTGATTTAATAGCTCGGCAAAACCTTCCAATAGCTCCTTGTACTCATCTTTTTTATTTAAAACTTCGTATCTTTCATGACTGGAAGCTGCACGTTCATGCAAACTCTGAAGTAGCATAAAGCGCTGTAAGTAAGGTTTTAATATTTGGTGATCATTTACTTCCTGACTATAAATATTTAATACTTCTTTACATTTTTCAAGAGCAGATACCATTTGTACATTTAAAATGGCCAACCTGTTATTTTTATCGGTAGCGTTATCGTCTGAAATGGTAAATAATTTTGATTTTCCCTCAAGGTATGCAGATAATGCAATAAACCCCCTGGCCAACTGTTCTTCAATTAATCGTTCAGGTTTTCTATATAACAGGAATAAGGATAGTAAGCCGTACGACAAAGCCCCGATACATAAAAAAACAGGTTGTAAATACCAATCAAAATTTTTGTCATACCCTAACATGGCATAAATGCCAATGAGGATAGCACCGTAAGAAATTCCTCTGTAACGCTCGCTGATTCCTCCTATTAATACAAATATTATAGTAGATGCAATGAATCCAATTCCAAAAACAATAGGAAAGGGCTTTAATAGAGAAACTGAAAATGTGGTGGTGGCAAAGCTTAATATTGTAATTATAAGAGCTTTGAGCCTTCCTTTAGGGTGGTCATCTGTTTCAGACAGAGCAGCGGCAACAATTCCAAGTGATAGTGAAATACCAATGTATGGGATATGAAGTAATATAAACGGAAAGGCTATTAATACAATTGTAATAGCAACTTTAGCGGCTGTCAGCCGGTTAGGGTCTTTCCAAAAGAAATGATGAGTTGTTCGGTAAATACTACTTTTTTTGATGTTGCCTATTGTATATTCCATACGATGCTTTTGTGGATTGTCACAAAATAAAGGCTTTTTAATTTATTAATGTCTTATTAGATTCGTAAATAAAATGAATAAATTATAATAAATAAAAAAATGTGCCTTTTGCGTTAAATTGTCATCACATTAGGCCTGCTTGGGATACTTTTTTTCTGAATAAATCATCAATAGTATAGCTATTCCTATAAATAACATTCCAACAACATAAGATGCGCTAAAACCAAACCATTCATATAATTTAATGCCAATAATGGGAGCAAACAAAGCACGAAAACCGGTAAGAAACAAATGAACAGATTGGTAATCCGAAGCTTCGTGTGATTCACAAAAATAACTACTCCCAATACCCCATAGGATAGGCATGCTTCCCATGAATATACCGTTGAATATAACTGCGATTAGTAACATGTGATACAGCTTTAGTCCTAGTATTTCATTATAACTGTCAAACCATTCTGAAAGACCGGTAAAGGCAATGAATAACATAATAGAACCAAAAGTAATGATCCCAAATCTTCTAGGATCTTTATTGCTGATTATCCTTCCAAAAACGGGTAAAACAATAATTGCAATTAAATTGTAAGCATTGTTGTAAAAAGATACAGATGAGTAGTTTAAATCCAATACTTCTTTGTAAAATATGGTAATTACAGCACGTGTACTCATCCATGCAAAACCATAAAGTAAAAACCCGATTTCAAGGTGCCGGAAAGGAATATTACTTTTTAGAATAGTAATGATTCTATTAAATGAATCTCCCAATGCTTTACCAATGGGTTTGGTAACGGGATCTTTTATTTGTTTAAACTCAATTTTTGTTAGCTGAAAAATTGAAACAATACCTAAAACTCCAACTATT
The DNA here is from genome assembly GCA_050296935.1 of Marinilabiliaceae bacterium. Lineage (GTDB taxonomy): Bacteria > Bacteroidota > Bacteroidia > Bacteroidales > Marinilabiliaceae > Saccharicrinis. The sequence continues at coordinate 24,086 of JBNKRV010000309.1, forward strand.
GGATAAAATATCCTGTATGAGTTTGGATCTAAATCTAAAAGTATACCAATGGCAAATGTAGATATCATTAAAAGTACCTTATTTACAGTTGTGGAATAACTGAATAATTTACCGAAATTCTCATGTCTGTAATTTCCTTTTAAATATTGATTTATTGAAGGAATTACTGCTATTCTGGATGTATAGAATAGTAAAAATACTCCCAGAAACAAAAAATGGAATTCAGGTGGCAAACCATCTGATGAAATAACCGGGAAGATGGAAAATATGACCAACGGTAACTGAGTTATAGTTCCAACAATTCGTAATAACTTTTTTCTGTCATTATACCTTCGCATAATTTCATTGGAGAGCATGGCAAAAAGGTATATAACCATGCTGAATTGAAATAAGAAGGCAAGCTGAATGTTTGTTCCCTTCAGAGATTTAATAAATATAAATTCATTTAAGATTAAAGCTCCTTTGGCTACTCCATCGATACTGCTATAGAATAGATGAAGTTTAAAGGCTTTACGTTCTGTTTTATTTAACTCTTGTATTATAAACATGTGTGTGCTTGTTGAGGGTGAAAGTTAATAATAAAATAGGAACACTTATGTTTAGGTATGCTTAATGGTCAGGAAATATAAGTCTGTATTTGAATTAAAATGCTATTTTTGAAAAAATCAACCGATATGTTATTCATATAAAGGCTATGATTAAAAAAATGGTATTTTATTATGTCGGGTGTTTTATAAATTATTAAAAGAACAAGAGATTTGAAGGGATTAGGTTCACATATGCCCATTGAAAAGAGGAGGTTTCTGCATAGTTTAGTCTTTCCCTTGCTTTTTGCCTTTGTTCTGTTTTGTGTTAAACTAATCGGAGTTATTGAAGGAGAATCTTTCATTCGGTTTGGCGTAAGACCCCTAAGAGTTGAAGGCCTGTTAGGAATTGTTACATCACCTTTGATTCATAGCAGTTGGTCGCATTTGTATTCAAATTTATTTTCTTTTGTTGTTTTAGGTGTTACATTATTTTATTTCTATAATAAAATTGCCTATAAAGTATTTTTCTTAATTTATCTTTTAAGTGGAATTGGAATCTGGATCGCAGCACGAGATTCCTGGCATATAGGTGTCAGTGGAGTAATTTACGGATTGGCCTCATTTTTAGCTTTAAGTGGGATTATTCGAAATCATATTCGATTGATTGCCATATCTTTTATCGTCATCTTTTTTTATGGTAGTTTAGTTTGGGGTGCATTACCTCTGAAATTTGATTTACCTTATTCTTGGGAAGGTCATTTCTGGGGAGGTTTATCAGGTGTTATTTTGGCCGTTGCATACCGGAATGAAGGTCCCCGGAAATCCATTTCACCTTTTGAAAATGAAGAGGAAGAAGATGATGATGAAGATGGAGAAACACCATTCTGGAAAAATACAGATATAGATCCGTAAAACTTTTTGTATATAAATAGGTTTAATATTTTCTAATTGTAAATGATTATTTCTGTTATTTTTGTAATACAAAACTTAAAGAAAATTAATATATGATGATTAAATTTTGGAAACGAATAGTATCAACTATTCTTATCGTATCAGCTATTGTTGCATGTTCTACTGTTCCTATTACAGGAAGAAGACAAGTGAATTTATTTCCGGAATCACAGATGGCTGAGATGGGATTAACAAATTATAATGCATTTATTAAAGATGCAAAATTGTCAACCAATAAAGAACAGACAGCTATGGTGAAAAAAGTGGGAGCCAGAATTGCTGCTGCGGTTGCTGAATATATGAATAGTAATGGTTTAAGTAGCCAGTTGTCAAATTATAGCTGGGAGTTTAACCTGGTTGAAGATGAAACGCCAAATGCATGGTGTATGCCAGGAGGAAAAGTGGTTGTTTATACCGGAATATTACCATTAACACAAACCGAAGAAGGACTGGCTGTTGTTATGGGACATGAGATTGCACATGCAATTGCTCACCATGGTAATGAAAGGATGAGTCAGGAAATGGGTGTGCAGGCAGTGGCAACGGGGCTGCAAGTTGCTTTAAGTGAGAAACCGGAGCAAACCCAGCAAATTTATATGGGAGCCTTTGGTTTGGGTGCTCAGTTTGGTATGCTATTGCCATTCTCCCGCAAGCACGAAACAGAGGCTGATAAAATGGGATTGGTTTTTATGGCCATGGCTGGTTATGATCCTGGGGTTGCCATTGATTTCTGGACTCGGATGTCTAATGCAGGAGGTCAAAAGCCACCGGAATTTATGAGTACACACCCGGCAGATAATACCAGAATTAATGATATAAAAGCTTATCTGCCTAAGGCCAGATCTTATATGAAAAAATAATAAGCCAGTTACAAAGTTTCTATGTTCGTTATTAATGCTGATAAGAGTCATTTAATGCTAGCAGGAAAACCCAAAGCTGTAGAGACCATTGGGTGAAATATATAGGTTTATATACTTATTTTGGAAAGGATTTAGAAAAGAGACAGGAATATTTGTCTCTTTTTATATTAAATGTTCAATGAGACTATACACATCTTGATAGTTTTATTACTTTTGTGGTGATTAGAATTTCGGCAAAATTTAATATGAAAGATTTTTCAAAGTTTAAGGTTTTAGGTATCACGTTATTGGTGACAATGTCATCATGCGTTGTTGGTGCTATTGACTTAAATGCCGAAACGCTTCGCTCTTACGGTTTTGAATTTGATATATCTACAAATGATAAGGTTCAGTCTTATCAAAAATCAAAAAAGGGATGTGTTCAAAATCCGAATAAATATTCATTTAATAAGCTCGTAGAATCAGGGAGGTATAACTTTACAGCCAGGGGATTAACTCTGGAACCTTCATTTGTATTGCTACGCTTATCTCCAATTCACTTTAATGTACCCTTAATAAACAGGGAAGTGAATAATGGTATTGTAATTCAAAAAAGCAGTTATATTGGTGCAAGTATTCTTAACCGGGCAGGACCAATATCGTATTCTATCTAGTATGAATCCCTGACATTCGTTAAGGAATATCCAAATTTTATATTTAAACATCTAATACTTTGGCTGTACACAATAGGTGCTGTTGTGTCCGGCCTGAAAAATTATTACTATGGCATTTATTAATGATATGGTTACCAAGTTGTTTGGTAGTAAATATGATAGAGACCTTAAGGAACTCAACCCTGTTGTTGAAGTTGTAAAATCAGTCTCTCCACAAATTGAAACACTTACTAATGACGAGTTAAGAAACAAAACATTAGAACTAAAAGCTAAAATTGCATCTTCAATAAAAGAAGAGAATGATACCATTGCAAAACTAAAGGCTCAAACAGAGGATGGTAACTTAAGCGTTGCTGAGCGTGAGAAAAATTATACAGAGATTGATAAGATTGAAAAAGCAATAGATGAGAAAATTGAAGCGGTATTAAATGAAATACTTCCTGAAGCTTTTGCTATTTTAAAAGATACAGCACGAAGGTTTACTCAAAATGAAACAATTGAAGTAACGGCAACAGATTTTGACCGTGATCTAGCCGCAAGTCGTGATTTTGTTGAAATTGAAGATGATAAAGCAATCTGGCATAATTCATGGGATGCGGGTGGTAATATGGTTACCTGGGATATGATTCACTATGATGTTCAGCTTTTTGGTGGAGTAGCCTTGCATCAGGGTAAAATTGCTGAAATGGCAACAGGTGAAGGTAAAACACTTGTGGCAACTTTGCCCGTTTTTTTAAATGCATTAACAGGTAGAGGTGTGCATTTGGTAACCGTAAATGATTATTTGGCCAAACGTGACTCGGAATGGATGGGACCACTATACCAGTTTCATGGATTGTCTGTGGATTGTATTGACAGACATCGTCCAAATTCAAATGAGAGACGTAAGGCCTATTTAAGCGATATTACTTTTGGTACCAACAATGAATTTGGATTTGATTACCTAAGAGACAATATGGCCACTTCTCCGGAAGATTTAGTGCAACGCAAACATAATTATGCCATTGTCGATGAGGTGGATTCGGTGTTGATTGATGATGCTCGTACGCCATTAATTATATCAGGCCCCGTACCCAAAGGTGATGATCAGTTATTTGAAGATCTAAAACCTAAAGTTGAAAAACTGGTTGATGTTCAGCGTCAGTTAGTTTCAGGTATTCTGGTAGAAGCAAAAAAGAAACTTAAATCGAACGACTCTAAAGAGGTAGATGAAGGTGCTTTGTTATTGTTACGTGTATTTAAAGGCTTACCAAGGAATAAACCATTGATTAAGTTTTTAAGTGAACCTGGTATAAAAGCCAGAATGATTAAAACAGAAAACTATTACATGCAGGAGAATAGTAAGAATATGCATATTGTTACTGATCCCTTGTACTTTGTAATTGATGAAAAACATAACTCCATTGAACTGACAGAAAATGGTATTGATTTAATTACAGGAGATTCTGATGATCCACAATTTTTTGTGCTTCCGGATATTGGTTCTGAAATTGCTGAGCTTGAAAAAACAGAATTATCAGATAGCGACAAATTAGAGAAAAAGGATGCTTTACTGCAAAGCTATAGTGTGAAATCAGAAAGGGTTCATACCATCAATCAGCTTTTAAAAGCGTATACTTTATTTGAAAAGGATACCGAGTATGTGGTAATGGATAATAAAGTGAAGATTGTAGATGAACAAACAGGTCGTATAATGGACGGCCGTAGATACTCAGATGGTCTTCATCAGGCCATTGAAGCCAAAGAAAATGTAAAGGTAGAAGCAGCTACTCAAACGTATGCCACCATTACATTACAGAACTACTTTAGAATGTACAATAAACTGTCAGGTATGACAGGTACAGCTCAAACAGAAGCTGGTGAGTTGTGGGATATTTACGAACTGGATGTAGTGGTAATCCCTACAAATAAACCAATTGCCAGAGACGACAGAGAAGATAAAGTTTATAAAACCAATCGCGAAAAATATAATGCTGTTATTGAAGAGATTGTTGAATTAGTTAAAGCAGGACGTCCTGTTTTGGTTGGTACTACTTCAGTTGAAATTTCCGAACTATTAAGCCGGATGCTTAAAATCAGAGGAATTAAGCATAATGTGTTAAATGCCAAGCTCCACCAACGTGAGGCTGATATTGTTGCTGAAGCTGGGGGTAAAGGTGTTGTTACCATTGCAACAAACATGGCTGGTCGTGGTACTGATATCAAGCTTAGCGAAGAGGTAAAAAAAGCAGGAGGTCTGGCAATTGTGGGTACGGAACGACATGAATCACGTCGTGTTGACCGTCAGTTAAGAGGTCGTGCAGGTCGTCAGGGTGATGTTGGTAGTTCTCAGTTCTTTGTTTCTTTAGAGGATAACCTGATGCGATTGTTTGGTTCTGATCGTATCGTTAAATATATGGATAGACTAGGCGTTGAGGATGGAGAAGTGATTCAGCACTCAATGATTACGAAATCTATTGAAAGAGCGCAAAAAAAGGTTGAAGAAAATAACTTTGGTATTCGTAAAAGATTACTTGAGTATGATGATGTGATGAATTCTCAACGTGAAGTGATTTATAAGAAACGTCGTCATGCTTTATATGGTGAAAGAATTCAGGTGGATTTATCAAATATGATTTTTGATACCTGTGAAAGTTTGGTTAATGAATTCTATTCAGGGGCTGATCATGAGGGTTTTAAACTTGAGCTAATTCGAGTGTTTTCTGTATCATCGCCTTTTGATGAAGAGGAATTCCTAAAAGGAAATCCTGTAGAGTTGACATCTAAATTATATGAAAATGTTTGGGGTGCTTATAAGCGTAAAACAGAGGCTATCGCTAAACAGGCTTTACCTGTTATTAAAGATGTTTATGAAACCAAGTCGCATCAATATCAGAATATTGTGGTTCCATTTACTGATGGTCAACGAATGTTTCAGGTAACTACAAATCTAAAGAAATCATACGAATCAAATGGTGCTGAATTGGTGAAGTCATTTGAGAAGTCAATGATATTAATGACAATTGATAATGCATGGAAAGAACATCTTCGTGAATTGGATGATTTACGTACTGCGGTTCAAAATGCATCATACGAACAAAAAGATCCATTGTTGATATATAAATTCGAATCTTTTGATTTGTTTAAAACTATGATGGAACAGACGAATAAAGATGTTGTTTCTACTTTAGTTAAAGCTTCCATTCCTGTTCGAGATCCGGAAGAAATAAAGGAGCAAGAAGTAAGACAACGTCAGGATTTGAGTAAACTGAAAGCCAGTAAGGATGCCTATCCCGGAGCAGGAAACGGTGATGGAAGAAAAGAAAAGGTTAAATCAGAACCTGTGCGTGTTGAGAAAAAAGTGGGACGTAATGAACCTTGCCCATGCGGAAGTGGTAAAAAATACAAACAATGTCATGGTAAAGGCCAGGCGTAAATTTTTATTGTTTAAAATATAGGCAATTGGCTCCTGTTATAGGAGCTTTGCTTTTAAATTATAGTTTATGATGTTTGATTTTATAACATGGACAGTTAAGCCTGAAATTTTTCATTTAGGACCTATTTCTGTTCGATATTACGGTTTGTTTTTTGCCATTTCGTTTTTATTGGGATATCACCTGATGGAAAAAATGTTTAAGTTGGAAAAAATTCCGCTTCCATGGCTTGAGAAGCTGTTTATTTATGTGGTTCTTGGAACTATTATCGGAGCCAGACTTGGGCATGTACTATTTTATGGTTGGGATTATTATTCTCAAAATTTAGGGGAAATATTAATGATTTGGCATGGAGGACTTGCAAGTCATGGTGGTGCAATTGGAATTGTTATAGCCATCATCTTGTTTTCACGTAAGGTGTCCAAAAAATCTCCTATCTGGATATTGGATCGATTGGTTATTCCAACGGCATTGGCAGCCTTCTTTATTCGTATGGGAAACTTGATGAATTCTGAAATTTACGGACATGCAACAACATTGCCATGGGGATTTATTTTCGCAAACAACGGAGAAGAAGTAGCAAAGCATCCTACCCAGATATATGAAGCACTTTCCTACCTGTCATTATTTGGTTTGATAATGTGGATGTATTGGAAAACAAAATCAAAAGAGTATAAAGGATTAATATTCGGAGTATTTTTAATCGGAACATTTCTCTCAAGATTTTTGATTGAATTTGTAAAGCAAAATCAAGAAAAATTTGAGGATGGAATGTTGATTAATATGGGACAAATACTGAGTATTCCATTTGTATTGGTGGGTATATATTTTGTCTATTCCGCACTTCAGAAAAGAAAACAATTGACCTCATCATAAAGGTCAGATAAATGACTTATGAATACCGTTTCACATTCAATGTTTTGGATGGAAGCGGTTTCTTTTTTTTAATTAATAAATGTTATAAAAATGTATAACACAGTGTTCTATCTTATAGTTTCAATTATTGTAATTGAATTTTTATGGGATCGCTTTTTGCTTTATTTAAATACAACAAAGTGGAGTGAAGAGGTTCCTGCCGAACTTGAAGGGATATATGACAAAGAAAAATATGCAAAACAGCAACGGTACTCTAGAGTCAATCATAAATTCGGATGGATTACTGGCGGTTTTAATTTACTATTGATATCAGCCATGTTTTTTGTTGGAGGTTTTGCTATTGTTGATCAATGGATATCAACATTCACAGAGCATGTGATTATTAAACCTTTGTTGTTTTTTGCCGTGATTGGATTGGCATCTACTCTTATAAATATTCCATTTTCAATTTACAGTACTTTTGTTATTGAGGAGCGGTTTGGTTTTAACAAGACTACACCCAAGGTATTTTTCGGAGACTTAATTAAGTCTATGTTATTAGGAGCAGTAATAGGAGGAGGAGTAATGGCTCTTGTTATTTGGTTTTATGTATCAGCGGGTGAGTACTTTTGGTTGTATGCCTGGGGGTTGGTAACTGTTTTTATGTTATTTATTACCATGTTCTATACGTCTTTGTTATTACCCTTGTTTAATAAACAAACTCCCTTGGAGGATGGAGATTTAAAAAAGGCAATTCAGGATTTCTGTAAAAAAGTGAACTTTAAATTAGATAATGTTTACATCATGGATGGTTCTAAGAGAAGTACTAAAGCAAATGCTTTCTTTAGTGGACTAGGATCAAAAAAACGTATTGTTTTGTACGATACCTTGGTTAATGATCTTGAAAATGATGAAATAGTAGGGGTTTTAGCCCATGAGATTGGACATTATAAAAAGAAACATACTTTGTGGGGAATGATCTCAGGTATCATTCAAACAGGAGTGATGTTGTATGTTTTTTCAATTTTTGTGGATTCTCCTGTATTATCAAAAGCACTTGGTGTAACTGAGCCCTCATTTCATATTGGATTAATTGCTTTTGGAATATTGTACAGTCCGATTTCAGGCATTACCGGTCTTGTATCAACTTTGCTTTCCCGTAAAAATGAGTATGAAGCAGATGCGTTTGCAGCTGAAAATCATAATGCAGAATCCTTAATAACAGCATTAAAAACGATCTCAGTAAATGCGCTGAGTAATTTAACTCCGCATCAGTGGTATGTTTTCTTTCATTATTCTCATCCTCCTTTATTACAGCGGATTAATGCATTAAGGAAGGTAAAGTGAATAAAGGTAAAATATTTGGATAGTAATACGAAAAACTAAATGAAAATAGAAATAGTTACTATAGGAGATGAATTGTTAATTGGTCAGGTTGTTGATACAAATTCTGCCTGGATAGGAGAGCAATTGAATATGGAAGGCTTTGAGGTATCCCGAATCAATTCAATAAGTGATTCAGAGGAGGAGATATTAAATATTTTAGATGAAACTTCTAAGAGAGCCGACGTTATTCTGTTAACAGGAGGATTAGGGCCAACAAAGGATGATATTACCAAGATAACACTATGTAAGTATTTTAATACTCAGCTGGTTTTTAATCAGGATGTTTATGAAGATGTAACAAACTTGTTGAAAGGTAGGGTTCGAAATATTAATGAGCTTAATCGTCAGCAGGCAATGGTACCCGAAGCTTGTATTGTCATTAGAAATCCGGTGGGTACAGCTCCGGTAATGATGTTTGAACAGGAAAATACTATATATATTTCAATGCCCGGTGTTCCGTCGGAAATGAAGTATGCCATGGAGCATAGTATTATACCTTTCTTAAAGTCAAAATTTAACTCTGGAGCAATAGTTCACCAAACGGTTCTTGTATATAATATTCCTGAGGCTGTGTTGGCAGAAATGCTTGAAGAATGGGAATCTACAATTCCGGAAAATATTAAATTAGCATATCTGCCATCTCCGGGGAAAATAAGATTAAGATTGACGGGTAGGGGGAGTAATCAGGAAAAAATTGAATCAGATATACAACTGTTGCTTCAAAATCTAAAGCCAATAATAGGTAATTCGATATTGGCTTTTGAGGATGTAACTGTAATTGAGATAGTTTCCAGATTGTTAATTAATAATGGCCTGACATTATCCACTGCAGAAAGTTGTACGGGTGGAAATATTGCCCATGAGATTACCCGAATACCCGGTAGTTCAAAATTCTTCAGAGGGGGAGTAGTATCTTATCATAACGAGGTGAAAAATGAAGTTTTAGGGGTAAATAGTGATGTAATTAAAAGTGATGGAGCTGTCAGTAGGGTAGTGGTGGAACAGATGGCAAATGGGGCTCTTAGTAAACTAGGGTCAGATTATGCAGTGGCGACTTCAGGTATCGCCGGACCTGGGGGAGGATCTGAGGAGAAACCCGTAGGAACTGTTTGGATTGCCGTGGCAGGTCCTGATAAAACAATCAGTGAAAAATTTCAATTTGGGCATTTAAGAGAACGAAATATTATACGTGCTACTGAAATGGCAATGGTTATGTTAAAGAAAATGGTTGAAGCAGATTTGAATATTAATAACCTGAGTTCGATATAAAATAAATGGCTCAAATCGCTTATAAATATTGAGTTTCAAGGAATGTTTGCGAAGGCATAGCGGGCTATGGTAAGCAAATATGACGCAGAAAATCGGTATTTATAAGTGAAATTCATAGCTTTTCATTAAATAATCGATTCACGGCTCTAAATTTTATCACCATAGCTCGCTATGTCTCAAAAATTTATATTGTAAATCAATTATTTACTGAAATTTGAGCTCGCTAATTTTAATCGAACTCAGGTTAATAGTGCCTGTCTATAAGGTCGGGTGTCTGGATTATAAAGTTTCAATACAAGATGTATGAAAAATTCAAGCCGCAGTATACCAGCGTATATGAGGATTGGGATTTTGAGAAACAACGCAATAGCAGGACTTTATAGACGAATACTAAATGAAATTTGAAGATCGGATTGTTATGAAGATTGAAAAAAGTTTGAAAAAAAAGATAATTTTAGTGCGTATAATTTGTAGTTTACAATAAAAATAACGTATTTTGCGCTCTGTTTGAAAAATGTATCCGAAAAAACGGTTGTAAAGATGTCAAGAGTTTGTCAGATAACTGGAAAAAGGTTTATGGTTGGGAACAATGTTTCTCACTCCAAAAGAAGAACCAAAAGAAGATTTGATGTGAATCTATTTAAAAAACGTTTCTTTCTTGTAGAAGAAGAGCGTTGGATTGACCTAAGGGTTTCAGCTTCCGGGCTTAGAATGATCAACAAGGTTGGTTTGTATGCTGCTTTGAAATCCGCTCAAGAAAAAGGTTATTTAACTAAATTTTAAGAGGGTTTAAAAAATGGCTAAAAAAGCAAAAGGAAATCGCATTCAGGTTATTTTAGAATGCACAGAGCATAAGGAGAGTGGAATGGCTGGTACTAGCAGGTATATTACTGTTAAGAACAGAAAAAACACTCCGGATAGAATGGAACTTAAAAAGTATAACCCTATTTTAAAGCGTTATACAATACATCGAGAAATTAAATAAATCTTTGTATCATGGCTAAGAAATCAGTAGCAACATTACAAAAAGGAGGCGGTAAAGGTCACTCTAAAGTGATCAAAATGGTTAAGTCGCCTAAAACTGGAGCATACTCTTTTAAAGAAGAGATTGTGACCAATGAAGAAGTGAAAGATTTTTTCAAAAAATAATTTTGCATTGCAAAAGACTTTTTAATCAAAAGAGCTTCCTTTGTTTCAAGGGAAGCTTTTTTGTGTTTATGAACTATGGCTTAGTTCATATTTTTTTATATTTTTAACTTGTTTTATTTAAGCAAGATATGGGATTATTCGGAAGTTTTACAAAAGAGAAAAAAGAAAGTCTTGATAAGGGCCTTGCCAAAACTAAGGAAAGTGTATTTAAAAAACTTACCCGCGCAGTAGCTGGCCGATCAAAAGTGGATGATGAAGTTCTTGACGAACTGGAAGAAGTGCTGATTACTTCGGATGTGGGCGTTGAAACTACATTAAAAATAATTGAGAGGATAGAAGCTCGTGTTGCGAAAAATAAATTCTTAAGTACTTCCGAATTAAACGTAATCCTAAAAGAGGAAATTGCTGCGTTATTGTCAGAAAATCAATCTGATACTCAAGTAGATTTCGATCTTCCAAACTCTGAAGATCCATATGTGATTATGGTGGTTGGAGTAAATGGGGTAGGTAAAACAACAACTATAGGAAAATTAGCACATAAGTTTAAATCTGCTGGTAAAAAGGTTGTACTAGGTGCAGCTGATACTTTTAGAGCGGCTGCTATTGAGCAATTGCAAGTTTGGGCTGATAGGGTTGATGTACCTTTAATACGTCAGAATATGGGATCAGATCCTGCATCTGTTGCTTTTGATGCACTTTCTTCAGCTAAGGCTCAGGGTGCTGATGTAGTGATTATTGATACTGCAGGTAGGTTACATAATAAGGTTAATCTTATGAATGAGCTTACCAAGGTGAAAAAAGTAATGAAGAAAGTAGTTGCTCATGCCCCTGATGAAATAATCCTGGTATTGGATGGTTCTACAGGACAAAATGCATTTGAGCAGGCTAAAGAGTTTACTAAAGCCACCGAGGTAAATGCTTTGGTAATCACAAAACTTGATGGAACTGCAAAAGGTGGGGTTGTTATCGGAGTGTCTGATCAATTTCAGATTCCAGTTAAATATATTGGTATTGGTGAAGGAATGGATGACTTACAGGTATTCAATAGAACCGAATTTGTGGATTCATTATTTAATTAGGGAAAATATTAAAACAATATGTGGAGCTACTCGTTTAATGGGTAGCTTTTTTAATGTGATATTGTAGGCTGGATATTAGTTGGGTAAATTTTGATGAGAATGAAAAAAATTGATGTTGTAACCTTAGGGTGTTCGAAAAATCTGGTTGATTCAGAATCTTTAATTAAACAATTTGAAGCAGGCGGTTTTACTGTAGCTCATGATGCAGAAAAACCGGTTGGGGATATTGCCATTATTAATACTTGTGGATTTATTGGAGATGCTAAAGAAGAGTCAATTGAAACGATTCTTAACTTTGCAGAAGCCAAGAAAAGAGGAAATCTTAAAAAATTATTTGTAATGGGATGCCTTTCTGAAAGGTATTCAAAGCAATTGAAAGAAGAATTGCCAGAGGTGGATGGTATTTATGGTAAGTTTGATTGGAAAAATATTATTCAGGATTTAGGTCAGACTTACAGAGCAGACCTGGTAAATGAAAGGAGTCTTACAACCCCGGGGCATTTTGCTTACTTTAAAATCTCAGAAGGTTGTAATCGTTCTTGTTCTTATTGTGCCATCCCGTTAATCACAGGTAAGCATCAATCAAAACCAATAGAGCAATTGGTTGAGGAGGCTGAAAAGTTGGCTCAACAAGGAGTAAAAGAACTGCAGGTTATTGCTCAGGACTTGTCTTTTTATGGATTGGATATCTATAAGCAAATGCGTCTGGCTGAACTAACTCATAAAATCGCTGATGTTAATGGTATAGATTGGGTTCGTTTACATTATGCATATCCTGCAGGATTTCCATATAATGTGCTTAAGGTGATGAATGAACATCCAAATGTTTGTAATTATCTGGATATTGCATTGCAGCATATCAGTGATCCAATGTTACAAAAGATGAGAAGGAATGTCTCTAAATCTGACACCTATAAGCTAATTGAGCGCATGCGAAAGGATGTTCCGGGAATCCACCTAAGAACAACTATGATTACTGGCCATCCAGGTGAAACAGAACAGGATTTTAAAGAGATGCTGGATTTTGTAAAAGAATTTCGTTTTGAAAGATTAGGGGTATTTCCATATTCTCATGAGGAAGATACACATGCTTACAGAAATTTCCAGGATGACATTCCTCAGGAAGTAAAACAGGAAAGAGCTGATGCAATTATGGAAGTTCAGGAGCAAATTAGCTGGGAAATTAATCAGGACAAAATAGGTAAGGATATGAAAGTGATCATCGATAGAAAAGAGGATGATTATTTTATCGGAAGAACTGAGTTTGATAGTCCGGAAGTAGATCCTGAAGTTTTAATTCCTGTTGAGTACGGAGAACTTAAAGTGGGGAAATTTTACCAAGTGAAGGTTACTGACGCAGAATCTTATGATTTATTTGGAAAAGCAATAATTGAAAGTTAAGAATCACTTAGTATTAAAATTGCCTGACTAAAGTAACTTGCAAATATCCTTAATTTCATGTGTAGGTATTTTTTAGAATTGACTTATAACGGGAAAAACTATCATGGATGGCAAGTACAACCCAATGCCATTTCTGTTCAGGCTGTTCTTGATGATTGCATTAGCAAGATATTGAGAGAAGAAATACATATTGTTGGATGCGGACGAACAGATACCGGGGTGCATGCTTCGTATTTTGTAGCTCATTTTGATTGTTTAAATGATCAAATTGATAGTGAAAAATTTTGTCATAAGATTAATCGTTTCCTTCCTAAGGATATTGCTGCTTTTTCTTTAAAGCAAGTGGGGGAGGATACGCATAGTAGATTTTCTGCAATTAGTAGAACCTACGAATATCATTTGGTGGAGAATAAAGATCCGTTTTTACAGGAGTTAGCTTATCAATCACATGTACCACTTGATTTTGACTTGATGAATCAGGCAGCAGAAGAATTGTTTAAGTTTTCTGATTTTACTAGCTTTAGTAAGTTGCATACTGATGTAAAGACGAATAATTGTAAAATCACCTATGCAAAATGGGAATTTAAAAGCAATAAATGGATTTTCACCATTAGTGCTGATCGTTTTTTACGTAACATGGTTCGAGCAATTGTCGGTACGCTTTTAGAGATTGGAAGGGGTAAAATGACTGTGAAGCAATTTACTGATATTATTGAAGCAAAAGATAGAGGAATGGCCGGAACATCTGCTCCGGCACATGCTTTATTTTTGGTTGATGTTGTTTATCCTGATGCTTTGTTTAAAAAAGATAACAGCAAGATTTTTTTGCATAGTTGAGTAGTATTTCTAAGGGTTCTTCCGTATTAGTTCTATTTTATGAATTCCAGATCTCCCAGGCTGCTTCAGCTTGTAGATGAAGCATTTCCAGGCCATTTTTTATAGTAGCACCTTGCTTTTGTCCGGCTGCCAGAAATGCTGTAACCTCAGGATTGTATACTAAATCATAAAACAAATGGTTTTGATTACAATAATGATAGGGAATTTCAGGTTTCAAATTTTCATTCTTGCCTGAAGTTCCAAGGGGTGTAGTGTTAACAATAATCGTATATTCATTTATTGTTTGCTCATTTAAAGAATGATAACTGATTTGATCATTGCCTTCCGGAGTTCGGGAAATCATTTTATATTCAATATTCATGCTTTTTAATGCATAACTTACTGCTTTTGCAGCACCACCAGTCCCTAATATTAAGGCTTTTTTATGTGTTGGTTTTAATAGGGGTTTAATAGATTTTGAAAAACCAATTATATCTGAATTGTAGCCTGTTAAATGAGGTTTTGTTGGATTGCTCCAGTCAATTTTTATAACATTTACAGCCCCGGCTTCTTTTGCAACTGGATCAACGTCATTTAAATAATCAAATATTTTTTCCTTGTATGGTATTGTCACGTTTAATCCGCAAATATATGGATGGTGATTTAATAAATCGGAAAATTCATCAATGGAGGGTATTGGAAAATTCAAATATCTGCCATCTAAATTTTCGTTAGCAAATTTTTCTGTGAAATACTTTTGTGAGAAGGAGTGAGAAAGTGGATATCCAATTAAGCCAAATGTTTTCATAATAGATATGTTTAATGTAACAACTATTCAATTTCTGCCCTTTTAGATCCGAGTGATTCTGTAATCCAAATACTCGCAATACCTAAAATAATAAAAATAACAGCAATAAAAAACTCAGTATTTATCGATGGTAGATGCCAATCATAACCAATTATTTTTATTTTTTCACCAAAGGTTTGAGTTAAAGTCTCTTTCCAGGGCCAAAGGATTCCCAGGGAGCCAAGTACAAACCCTGTAAGCATGGCTATGGTTTGATTGTGAAATCTCTTTAACAACCAGGATAAAAAGTGTGAAAAACCAATTAAACCGATTCCGGCACCAAGAGCAACCGGGAGTAATGTTTTAATATTAAATTCACTAACGGCATTAATCATAACCAATTGATAATTACCCATTAATATTAATACAAATGAACCTGATAGTCCGGGAATTATCATACTACATATGGCAACAATTCCACAAATAAATAAATATAAGGTAGAGCTGTTTTCTGAGGCAGGAGTAAGAACGCTGATAGCAATAGCAATGACTGTTCCAATAAAAAAGGTAATGATGCTAATCAGGTTCCAGACTTTTACGGTTTTTCCGACAAAGTAAACACTTGCTAAAACAAGCCCGAAAAAGTAGGCCCAGATATACACAGGATATTCAGCAAATAAGAATTTAAATAATTGGGCAATTGTAACAATAGCTATTCCAACTCCTAAAAATACCGATACCAGAAACCATAAATCAATATGCTTAATCAAATCGTTTATTTTGCCTTTAAAAAGTAATTTAAGGGCAGTAATATTAAAAGATTTTATGGCATCAATTAATCTTTCAAAGATGCCGGTTATTAAGGCAATAGTGCCTCCTGAAACACCAGGAATTACATTGGCAGCTCCCATAGCCATACCTTTAAAGATGGTTGAAATAAATGATTTTGTGCTTGACTGTTGCATGATTTTATCTAATTAGGACTAATTGAAGAATAAAAAAAGAGGTGCGGATAACCGAACCTCTTATGTATGTTTATTTGTTTTACATGATTAACGTATGTTATTAAGCAAAACGATCTATTTGTATAATCTCGGTTGTCTGTAATTAATTTCCAGGAAGAAAGCTTAATAACGTGTCACCTCTTAATCCTAGTCTTAATGTTTCCAAAGGAATAACTTCAAAAGGGGCAATGTTTCCAAGGTTTACATTCGGACCAAAGTGGTTAATAAACCATACCTGCTGATTTTTTTGTGGAGCTTCCCAAAGCACATTATCATCATCCACTTTACTTTTTATCTCGTCAATTAAGTCAGTGTTTGCGGATCCATCTATATTGTAGATTCCAATATTTCCACTTTCCCGGGCTTCTGCAATTACTTTCCAGGACCCTGCTTGTAATTCAGTTTCCATCATGTATACCCATTCTTTATTAGTAATAACTTTATCTCCCATTTTTGATCCCACTTCAGATAAAACAGTTACCTGTTCAGAAAGTCTTCTGATGTACTCTAATTTTTCATCGTGAGGAATGGGTAGGGTTCCATCTGAAACCTCAGCATATTCCATTTTGTATTTATCCAAATATCTTCGGTAATCATCAAACATTCCTCTGGCAACAAATGCCTCAAACAAAGTGCCTCCAAAATAAGTTTTACAATTGGCATTTCTATAAACGGCTAATTTGTCTTCCAGATTATTTGTAATAACTGATGTACCAAAACCAAACTTTACTAAATCAGTGAATTTTGATGATGAGGATACAAAGTTTTCACTTTCTTTTAAACTTAAACCTTTATCCATCATCATGGTCAAACCGTATTCCCTGTTCTTCTCCGGACGCTCTGGGATATTTGGTAACTTTATGTTCATTTGTATAATATTTGTTTTGCAAACGTCATCCTGCCATCAATAATGTAGCTCATAAAGTCTACTGTTTGTGTAGGAAATATCTGATTGCGTATAAGATTTTACGAGTGCCAAAACTAAGGTAAAAAAATGAATTTTACGTATGTTTTTTTCATCTAAGACTAAATTATTATGTGATTTTAGTCAATTATTCAGACGTAAGAATACAAATTTTTATTCCTTGGAGTTAATATATTCTGCTATTTCAGGCATTGAAACCAAAGAAGGATACTCATTTAGAACTGTTTCTAGGTCTCCCGGTAACAATTGTCGAGCAATAACAAGATGCTGTAAAGCTAAGTCGTGTTTATTATGTTTGTTGTAAATAATGGCTGCCAGATAATGTATAGCCCCATTTGACTGATCCTTTGAAAGCAAATGTTTTAAGAAAGGTATGGGATTGAAATCATTTTCATTTTCTTCAAGAAACTGATACATCTCAATCCAACTCTTTGTGTCTTCGTGTTGATTGATAAGTGCCTTTTTTAAACATCTTTTGGCTTCGGCGGGATTTTTCATTTTTTTATAACTTTTCCCAAGTAATCGCCACAAATCATGAGATTCGGGGTTAATGTTAACGGCTTTGTCAAAAGCAAAAACACTAGTTTCATAATCCTGCACATGATAGGATGTCCGCCCCAGAGATTGAAGAGAATCAATGTGATCGGGATCAATGTCAACAGCTAGTTTATAAAATTTAGAAGCTAATTGATAGTTGCCCAGATTTTCCCAGCAATCGCCCATGTAATAATAAGTGAGATGCATTGGGTAGCTATACGACATATATTCTGAATAACAATTTATAGCTTCAACAAATTCGCCGATATGTGCTAAACTGTTGGCTTTATTGTAATAAGCTTCAGATAGATTTGGTGCTATAGCAATTGTAATGTTATATGCCTCAATCGCTTCTGTGTATTTCTCTTGTTTATTGTACAGAATTCCTAAGTTATACCATGCATTTTCCAGATATGGATTAAGATCCAAAAGTTTGTTGTATATCTTAATTCCTTCTTCAATTTCATTTAACTTATCAAGCGCATAAGCCAACTCAAATAAAATATTTTCATTTTCAGGGAATTGGACACTGTAGTTTCTAAGTAAATTGCGGGATTCGATGTAAAAACCTTCTTGATTCAAGTTAAACCCGATTTCAAAGATATATTCACTCAAATCTTCCTGTCCACATAAATTTATAGCGTCTTTATAATACTTTATTGTCTCTTTTCTATTTCCTAAGCGGTTGTGTATGATACCTAAATTCAGGAAAACCTCAGAATTTGTATTTTCTACTTTTTCCAGAAAATTCAATATTTTATTCGCCTGGTCAAGATTATCCTGTTCGATTAATAATGTGGAATATCTTAATTGAAGAGAAGTGGAGTCTGGATGTTGATTTAAGCCCATCAATATCGCCTTCTCGGCTTTATCGTATATGCTTGCTTCTCGATAAAAGTCAAAAATGGATTCAATCTGAAACACATCAAAATAGGACTCTTGGTTTAAAGTAACCAGCTCTTCAAATCGTTCTACAGCCTCTCTTGTCCCTTCCTGATCTGCGTGAGAGTATTCTTGCATAAAATCTACATTGGTTTTACGGTCACAAAAATACCATAAATTTAGCTAATAACAATAAATGTGAACGATTTGTATGTTTATTGTTAATAACTTAATAATAAATCCAAAAAATGAAACCAATCTATATGTATAGATTGGTTTAAAGTCAATATCAAACGTTTTAATTTTAATTAGGATTAAAAGTTAAAAATAAAACTCAGGTGTATCTGTTTTAATGAGACAAAGAACCTTCAGGTTGATGTTGTTTTCTTAATAAATCGTTCACTGTTTTTACCGGGTTAAATGTGGTTACGGGTACTTCTACAAAAAGAGTAATCCAATCGGACATTGCACCATTCCATAAGCCGGGAAGCTCAAGAGCTTTAAGTTCTTTTCCATTCAAGGATTTATTGGAAATAAAACCAGTTGACGGATCAATATATTGTAACAAATCGAATTTTTCTCCTTTATAATTTTTAGTGCCGCATACCAAATCAACGGGATTAAAATGAGTGCTTAATTTAAGAAGGTTTGCTTTTTCTATGTCTTTTAAATTAATTTGAGAACTCTCAACGATTTGTAAAGAAACTTCTCCGTTTTTTCCGGTTGCCCAAAATGGACCACCTCCTGGTTCTCCTTCATTTTTAACCATTCCACATACTCTTATGGGGCGATTGATTTTTGAAGAGATAAATTTTATTTTCTGATTTAATTCCTGAGATCTGATTTCATCAGGTATGGTAATGAATAAATCAACTTGCATGAAGTCTAGTATTTCATCAGCCATTTCAGAATTGATTTTTCCTTTGTCAATATTTATTAAATACTGGAATATTTTCTGTTGGTATAAGTATAATACACCAGCTAGTGCTTCTTTATACTGTATGGTATCTTTGAGTCTGTATTCCGGAATTACATTATCAATGTTCTTAATGAAAATAATATCAGCATCCAGATCGTTCAGGTTTTCAATAAGTGCTCCGTGACCGGCTGGTCTGAATAAAATTTCTTCTCCTTCAGGTCGGAATGGTGTATTATCCGGGTTTACTGCCATTGTATCAGTCGAAGGTTTTTGCGTAGAATAGCTGATATTATATCTAATATCATATTTAGCCTCCAGCATTGAAATGTTTTTGTCAACAACAGATTTGAATAGGTCAAGATGATCTTCAGATACGGTAAAGTGTAAATTAACAATTCCTTCGTCATCCTGACCATAAAGTGCACCTTCAATCATATGTTCCTCAATTGGGGTAGTGGCTTTTGTGCCATCTGTGTGGAAAGTTAATACTCCTTTGGGGTAATTTCCGTAATTTAAGCCGTCGCTTAATAATAACGTTTTAACAAGGTGTACTCCGTTTTTTATAACGGATTCATTGTCAGATAAATTGATCCCTGATTTTTTTTCAAGTTCATCAGAAAAAGCAAAGTATTTAACGTGTGAAAGAAAATCATTAACAGGGCCGGATTTTTTTAATTCTTCCTGTTTTGTAGGTTCGGCATTAATAAAACTAAACAAGTCCTTGAACATTCTGGTAGCCGCACCTGATGCCGGAACAAACTTTAAAATTGTACATCCATCGCCAATTCCTCTTCTGAATTCATCAGTAAACATGAATTTTTGTTCTTCATCTAATAAAATGATTCCGTCAGAAACAGAAGCTGGTTTTTTGATATCCATAAATGGAAATCCATTTTTGAATTGGAGAAGTTGTGTATTTATCTTATCCAATGAAATACCTTTTTGTTTAAAATATAATTGGTCTTTTTCCGTAAGCATACTGTATGTTTTTTGTTTTAGATGTTTAAATATAAGAAACAAAATAGACTATTTTAAATGTTAAGAACTCTTTTTATAAAGATTATTTTTTATTGAAAAGCTTTCGTTTTGCTACATTTGTGCAATTATTTGAATAATTATGAAATACACCTGGGGACACAACAGAAGATTTAATGATTATAGTTCTTATATTAAGAGAACTTTTAGTGAACGTGTACAGAAGGTATCTGTAGATGCTGGGTTTTCATGTCCGAATCGTGATGGTTCAAAGGGTGTTGGTGGATGTACATTTTGTAATAATTCCACCTTTAATCCAGCGTATTGTAGCCAGGGGGATTCCATTATACAACAGATAGATACGGGGATAGGTTTCTTTTCTTCAAAATATAAATCACAGTTATATCTGGCTTATTTTCAGGCGTATAGTAATACTTATGAGAGCGTAAATGTGTTGAGGAAAAGATATGAAGAAGCGCTAAATCATCCAAAAGTAATTGGATTGGTTATTGGAACAAGACCAGATTGCATAAGTGACGGGTTGTTGGATTATTTAAGTGAATTAAATAAGAAGTATCATATTACTATTGAGTATGGTATTGAATCTACTCTGGATCAGACTTTAAAAAGTATAAACCGGGGACACGATTTTAATGTTGGAGCTGAAGCAATTATAAAAACATCTCAACGAGGAATTAATGTTGGAGCTCATCTTATTTTAGGGTTGCCGGGTGAGTCAGTTCAGGATATTTATCATCATGCCAATGAAATGTCAAAACTGCCACTTGATTATTTAAAACTTCATCAATTACAATTAGTAAAAGGATCGTTAATGGGGGATGAATATTTAAAAAATCCGGATAGTATTCGGCTTTTTGATGTAGAGGAATATATTGATGTTGTTATCGATTTTTTAGAGTTGTTGAATCCTGATATTGTATTGGAGCGATTTATTAGTCAGTCTCCTAAAGAGTTGTTAATAGCTCCTTCGTGGGGATTGAAAAATTTTGAATTTGTAGCTAAAGTTGATAAAAGATTAAAAGAAAGAGATACATGGCAGGGACGTAAGTTTGTGTCAAACAACTGAATGATATGTTAGGTATTTGTTCTAATTAAATTCGGATTATGTAATAGATTTTCTAATGCATATTGGGGGAATTCGTCAATGATAAAAAAAAGAGCCCCTTTGAAAGGAGCTCAGTGTTTTTGGGAGTTGAATAATTAATATTAACCAAATACTCTCTTTAAGATAGATGTAACCCGTGCTGCAGGATTGGTTCTTATTTTTGTTTCTTCTTCAGCAATCTTTAAAAATAAGCCATCTAAAGCTTTTTGAGTCAAGTATGAATTTAGCTCAATCTCAACTTTTTTTAAATCAGCCAGTTCTCCAACGAATGATGAAGCCAGTTTATTATAATTTGAAGTCATTGTTTCCCAGGCCTGCCCGGCAGAATAACCTGCAATAATGCGCTTGTCTGTGGATTGTTTAATGTGAGGATTGTATAGGTTAAACAGGCTTTCGTATGTTTTTGATTTAAAATATTCAGTAGCGGCATTATTTTCTCCATTTAATATATTAACTGCATCATTAATGGTCATTTCGGTGATGGCTTTATAAAAAATAGGTCCGGCTTCTTTAGCCGCGTCCTCAGCTGCTCTGTTTATACTCAAAATCACATCATTTATTAACTTTTCGCCTCCGGGAATTTTATTAGCGTTATCAACAATAATATCTGCATCTGAAGGTAGTAAGATTTTTACCAGTTCATCTCCAAAATACCCATTGTTGGCAGCAAGTTTATTAGCTGCTGAGTCCGTACCCACTCTAAGAGCTTCTTTTAATCCATTGGTGATTTCGTTTATTGTTAGTGGAGCATTTTGCTCAAGGGTGTTTGCGATTTGTGCTAATTCGGCACATCCGGAGAGTAAAGTAATACAAATGATACCTGTGATAATTTTCTTTTTCATTTATTGTAAATTTGTTTTTGTAAAAGTATGATAACAAAAGAAAGATTCTGGAAAGGCGTAAAATTTCTAACCTCATTTGTCAATCATGCAATTTTTTTTGATTTGTTACCGATTTTAATTTCTTCTTTTGGAATGCACATTTTTACTTTTGTGTTTAGTATTTATACTTTTCTTTTTTGAGAAATATACTTCTTTTTTCTCTTTTGTGAATAGTTTATTGATAAGCTCTTGTTGATGGTTTTGTTTAAGTAGACTTTCAATTTGTTTTTTATATTCAGGTTTATACCAAAATAAGAAAATTCGTTGATTTTGTTTTTCAGATTTTGATTTCGCCGTATAAGTTTTTTCTAAAGTATACGGATGAATCCCGGAATAAAAAATAACTGTTGCAACAGTCATGGGAGTTGGAGTAAAGTCCTGAACCTGTTCCAGTTTAAAATTAAGATTTTTTGTTTCAACAGCAAGGTTTGCCATATCTTCCATTTTACTTCCAGGATGACTGGAGATAAAGTAGGGTATGATTTGCTGGTTTAAATTGTTAGCCTTATTGATTTTATCAAAATCTTCTTTAAATCTGTGGAATAATTTAAAATCAGGTTTGCGCATTAATTTCAACACATCATTTGAAGTGTGCTCCGGAGCCACTTTAAGTCTCCCTGATACATGATTTGAAATAAGGTCCTGCATATATTCTTTGTGACTTTCCTGTTCTTTTGTAGAAGCCATCTTATTATATAGCATATCGTATCTAACACCACTGCCTACAAAGGCCTTTTTGATTCCCTGCATGTTATTGACCTTTTTATAAATCTCGGTCATTGCAGAGTGATCTGTATTTAAGTTAGTGCAGATGTTAGGGAAAATACATGAAGGGCGTGTGCATCGTTCGCAAATCTTTAGGTTCTTGCCTTGCATCTGATACATGTTGGCGCTAGGTCCTCCTAAATCAGAGATATAGCCTTTGAAATCAGGCATATGAGTTATTTTCTCAACTTCTTTTAGGATGGATTTTTTAGATCGGCTGGCAATAAATTTACCCTGGTGTGCAGATATAGTGCAAAAACTACAACCTCCAAAACATCCACGATGCATATTAACCGAGAATTTTATCATTTCAAAGGCCGGAATAGGTCCCTTTTTATGGTATTTAGGATGGGGGAGTCTTGTATAAGGAAGATCAAAAGAGGCATCCAGTTCTTTGGAAGATAAGGGTGGGTATGGTGGATTAATGACTATCTTCTTTTGTTCGATGGGTTGTATCAATCTGGCAGCCTGCCATCTGTTTGACTCTTCTTCAACGTGTCTGAAGTTTCTTGCATATTTCTCTTTGCTTTTAATGCATTCCTCATGAGAAGAAAGAACTAAGTCATTCCAGTTTTTGTTTTTTGCTACTTCAGTTTCTTCACTTATATAAGCAGTTTGAGGTATTGTGGTTAAAGAATTAAATGGTACACCTCTTTTAAGGAGTCGGATTAATTCTTTTAAAGGTTTCTCGCCCATTCCATATACCAACAAATCAGCTTGTGAACTATGTATAATACTAGGGAATAATTTATCTTGCCAATAGTCGTAATGGGTAACTCTTCGTAAAGAAGCTTCAATGCCCCCGATTACTACCGGAGTATCCGGAAATAATTTTTTTAATATTCTGGAATATGTTTGTGTGGCATAGTCTGGTCTGAAACCAGACTTTCCGCCTGGTGTGTAGGCATCGTCAGAGCGTAATCTTTTATTTGCGGTATAATGGTTTACCATTGAATCCATACTTCCGGATGTTACTCCAAAAAATAACCTGGGAATGCCTAGTTTCTTGAAATCTCTAAGGTCGTCCTGCCAATTGGGTTGAGGAACAATTGCAACTCGCAGGCCTTCATTTTCAATTATTCGACCTGTAACAGCAGCTCCGAAAGACGGGTGGTCAACATACGCATCACCACTGAAAATTATAACATCCAATTCATCCCATCCTCTTGCCTTTACCTCTTTTAGGGTCGTTGGCAACCAATTCTTTATGTCAGATTTTCTATCCAAAATTATTTTTTTTGCAAAGTTAACTATTAATTAAAGAATTTGAGATTATGTAGTATGTTATTTCATGGGTCTGTGAAAATGAGTTTGTATTTAGTGTTCGTCTGTAAATTCCATCTACTGCGTTGTTGTACAAAATCCAAATTCTCATATACGCTAGTATACTGCGGTTTAAATTTTTTACTCGCTTTGTATTTACACTTTATAGTCAAAACACCAGACTTTATGGACGGGCACTATTTAACAGTGGAGTTGGGTGATTAATTTTTGTTTCCATTATTTTCTTCTATTTTTGGGTTGTATTCTATATTGATAAATTTTATGACAAAGATATCTAAAGAAGTAAAAGTTGGTTTTACTGTTATCGTTTCTTTATTTGTTCTCGGATGGGGAATTAATTTTTTAAAGGGTAGGGATGTGTTTATTCCTGGCTACAGATTATATGGTGTTTTTTCAAGAATAGATGGATTAACAAATGGAAGTCCGATATATTATAAGGGGTTTGAAATAGGGGCAGTCAGAGACATTACAATGCGAGAGGGGAGTGTTAATGAACTTGTTGTTATTATGTCTATCGATCAGAAAATTGATTTTCCAAAGAATACGATTGCACAAATTTATAGTTTGGATTTGATGGGATCAAAAGGGATTAGATTTATTTATGGAGATTCGAAAGAGATGTTAATGCCTGAAGATACAGTGGTAACATCTATTATGGGAGGTTTGGCTCATCAGGTAAGTCAGGAAGTTTTACCGTTAAAGGATAAGGCAGAGAGTTTAGTTGTTAAGCTTGATTCTGTTATGACTAATATTAATGAGATATTCGATAAAAAAAGTAATAATGGCAAGACTGTTTGGATTGAAGATTTGGTTAGTGCTATTGGAGATTTAAAGGAAATGAGCTCTACTTTAAATAGTAGTTTAAAACCTAACGGAGCATTGGGTGAGAGTTTTGCGAATATAGATACGTTATCTTTATTGTTAAAGAATAACGGGAATACACTTACCAGGACAATGGAAAATCTGGAATCGTTATCCGAGCAATTAGAACAGACTCATGTGGATAGTGTTGTGAATGAGTTTAACCAATCGTTAGTAGCTGTTAATGGGGTATTAAATAACCTGAATAATGGAGATGGTACGTTGGGGCTGTTATTAAAAGATAAGCAATTGTATAATAATTTAAATGAAGTTTCTGTGAGCCTGGATCGTCTGCTTGAAGATATAAGGCATCAGCCAAAGCGGTATTTAAATATTAGTGCAATAAGTATTGGAGGATCAAAAGAACCAATGAAGGAAGCAACAGAAGGTGTTGTGTATAAGGTTGAAATAAAGCGTTCTAAAAGGGCGTTAGATTTAAGAGGTAAGGAGTTGTTTAAAGATTTATTTGTTGTTGAGGATAGGGACGGTAAATATTATGTATATACAATAGGTGAGGCACGCGATTATCAGAAAATGGTGCAGTTAAAAAACGCTGTTGTAGAAATGTATCCTGATGCTGAGGTGATTGCATTGGAAGATGGAAATCCCGTTTCGGTAAAGTCAACATTGTAATGTAATCTACTTTAAAAAGTGATTATAGTATTAAATGGAATTTTCAGTAAAAAAAATTCAAAAAAAATAAACTTTTTCACAATCCCTTAATTTAAAGTACATAGAGTGTGTTAAATTAGTGTGGGTGTTATTGTGTAATGTACTGAATAATAACGTTTTGTACGTGCGATAAGGTAAGATGCTAAAAACTAGCGAAATAATTG
The DNA here is from genome assembly GCA_050296935.1 of Marinilabiliaceae bacterium. Classification (GTDB taxonomy): domain Bacteria; phylum Bacteroidota; class Bacteroidia; order Bacteroidales; family Marinilabiliaceae; genus Saccharicrinis. The sequence continues at coordinate 50,227 of JBNKRV010000309.1, forward strand.
ACATTTCTAAAATACAAATATTTTAACATTTTTTTTTCAATTATTTTTTCACAATTTTTGTTCTTAGAAAAATATTTATATAACATAATATCCGAAGCAGAAGAACACAATAATGAAACCTGGTTACGAAATCATCTGGAATAACTGTTTAAAAGTAATAAAGGATAACATTCCTCAAATTAGTTTTAAAACATGGTTTGAGCCCATAGTGCCTCTAAAAATAGAGCATGATGTATTAACAATACAAGTGCCTAGTGCTTTTTTTTATGAATATTTAGAAGAGCATTTTATTGATTTATTAAGAAAAACAATCAGAAGGGAGTTAGGACACTCAGCGAAATTGGAGTATAGTGTTGTTGTTGATACGCCACACCATAAAAATCAACAGCCATTAACACAACGTTTACCATCGAATAATAAAACGGATCTTCGTAACCGTCCGGTATCGATGCATATGAATTCTGAAAAACCGGTGGTTAAAAATCCATTTGTAATTCCGGGGATAAAAAAGCTAAATGTTGATCCTCAATTGAATTCAGATTATTCATTTGATAACCATATTGAAGGGGAGTGTAACAGGTTAGCCAGATCTGCAGGAATGGCTGTTGCTAAAAATCCGGGAAAAACTGCTTTTAATCCATTGTTTTTATATGGAAATTCAGGTTTAGGAAAAACGCATCTGGCTCAGGCTATAGGAATTGATATTAAGAAGTATTTTCCTGAAAAAACGGTACTATATGTTAATGCAAATAAATTTCAAACGCAATTTACTGAGTCTGTAAGAAATAATACTCAAAACGATTTTTTGAATTTCTATCAAATGATCGATGTTTTGATTATAGATGATGTTCAGGAATTTGCCGGAAAGGAGAAAACACAAAATACATTCTTTCATATATTTAACCATCTTCATCAAATGGGAAAGCAGTTAATATTAACTGCAGATAAGGCTCCGGTTGAAATGAATGGAATGGAAGATCGGTTGTTGTCAAGATTTAAATGGGGTTTGTCTGCTGATGTTCAGATGCCTGATTATGATACACGAATGTCTATTCTTGAGCATAAAGTATATAAAGATGGTATTAGTATCTCAAAGGATGTTCTGGAATACATTGCATCGAGCGTAACTCAAAATATTAGAGAATTAGAAGGTGCTTTAATTTCACTTTTAGCTCAGGCAACTTTAAATAAAAAGGAGATTACGCTGGATATTGCTATCTCAATTGTTGATAAGTTAGTAAAGAAGACACAAAGAGAATTAAGTGTTGATTATATTCAGCAAATTGTTTGTGATTATTTTGGATTGGCTATTGATACTTTACAGTCAAAAACCAGAAAAAGAGAAATTGTTCAGGCACGACAGGTGGCCATGTATTTTTCTAAAAGTCTGACTAATTCTTCGTTATCAACGATTGGTTCTAAAATAGGGAAAAAGGATCATGCAACAGTATTACATGCATGTAAAACCGTTAATAATTTGATTGAAACCGATAAGGATTTCAAAAATCAAATAAGAGAAATCGAAGCTCAAATTAAAATGTAAATTTTCTTTTTTTAGAGCTTAAAAAAGTTGTTGGAAAACTAGTTTCAACAACTTTTTTTGTTTTACTACTTTCGGTTTTGTTTGGTGGCTCTCTTTTTATACTTTTGAAGCCTTGTAACAGATAATAATAATTGAATGAACAAGATAAAATATATTTTCCGTTTTACATTATTAATGATCTTTGTTTCAGTTACTTGTGTGTATTCTCAAGAATCTGGCGAAGTTGGGGGTAAGGATAAAATAATAATTTCCGGGAAGACCTATTATCTTCATGTAGTAAAAAAAGGAGAGGGTTTTTATGGGATTGCCAAAAAATATGGTGTGTCACAAAAGGAAATTCACGAGGCAAATCCACAAGCTATTTTTGGTTTAAAGCCAGGAGATATTCTTCATATACCAGTTATCTCTGGTAGAAATAGCAATCCTTCAGAGATTGAAGAGTCTGCTGAATTTGCTTATCATACAGTTGAAAAGGGACAAACCTTGTATTTCTTATCGAGAAAATATAATGTTAATATCGATGAGATAAAAAAGTATAATGCAGGTTTAGATCAAAAACTGATTATCGGTGCTATTATTAAAATTCCAATTCCACAGGAAAGATATTTGAACACGTCAGAAAACGGGGCATATATTTACCTCCTGGTAAAACCAAAGGAAACGCTATATTCTATTTCACAAAGGTACAGTGTTGATATCAAGGATATTATTATTGCTAACCCTGGTTTGAAAGGCGGAATTTTAAAAATTGATTCAAAAATCAGAATTCCTCAAAGTAAAATTGTTAAGAAAGATTTACCTGTTAAAGTAAATAAAACGCCATTGGAGGATGCTGATTATATTTATTATAGAATTAAATCAGGTGATACTTTTTATTCAATTGCAAAAGCATACCATCTGAATCAAGATGTCCTTGATGAATCAAATCCTGATTTAAGACCTGATGATTTAGATATTGGATATTTGGTTAGGATACCTAAAAAAGCTATTAAAAGAAATGAAGATGGCAATCAGTCAGAAGAAGATTTTATTATTCATTCTATCAGGCGAAAAGAAACACTCTATTCTATTGCAAAGAAGTATGAAATTTCGGTTAAAGATATTAAGGAGGCTAATCCAACGATAATGTTTTCCAATATTAGAAAAGGAACTAAACTAAGAATTCCAACTCCAGCTTATTTGGCTAAGAAAAAAATTGAAGAAGAGAAATTAAGTATTCCGGAAATAAGTGACGAGAATATTGTTCAATGGGATTCTATTGGGGTAGATTGTAATGAGTATAATTATGAAATTGGAAGAGAGCAAATCAAAGTGGCGGTTTTGTTACCTTTTAATATTGAAGAGACTAAAAAGGCCAATATAATAACAAGGATTGTTGATGATAAAGAGGTTGAAACTACGCGTAAAGAACCTGTATTAGCTTCAAAATCAAAATCATTTGTTGAGTTTTATGAAGGTGTTTTAATGGCTGTTGATTCCATGAAAAAGCAAGGCATTAATATTCATTTGTATACATACGATACAGCACCTGATACAAATAAAGTAATCGAAATATTGAATAAGCCGGAATTAAAAACAATGGATTTTATCATAGGGCCTGCTTATACTAGTAATTTATCTTTAGTATCCTCATTTTCATATAAATATGGAATTAAAATGATTTATCCACTTTCAAACATAAATAGTGAGTTAAATCAAAACCCGTATATGTTTCAGGTAAATTCACCTGAATCATTACTTCAGGATAAATATGCAGAGTATATTGTAAGTAAGCATGTTAATTCTCGAATAATAATTCTGAAATCTAAAGAATCAGATCCGGAAGAAGAACATTTGTGTGAATTGATTAAAAATAAACTGTATTTAAAATACCTTCCCAATGGAATCTTACCAGATTTCAAGGAAACCACTTTCTCTGAACAGGATGTTCAGGGTATTGAAGCATTAATGAATAAGGATAAGCAAAATGTTGTAGTAGTTCCTTCAACAAAAGAAGCTGATGTTTCTAAAATTATCACTACCCTTCATGGAGTTGCAGAGTCATCAATTAGTGATATTAAATTAATAGGTTTAGGAAGCTGGTTGAGGTTTCAAACGATTAATGCTGAAGATATTTACGATATGAATACGGAAATCATTACATCATATGCGATTGATTATGAGCTTAAAAGTACAAAAGATTTTATATTGAAATTCAGGCAGTGGTACCAAACAGAACCTTTTGCTGTTTCTCCTTACTTTATCAGGCCAGATAGATATTCCAGATTCTCAAAATATGGAATATGGGGCTTTGATATAATGTATTATTTCCTGAATGCAAGAGTTCGATATGGTAAAAAGTTTGAGTATTGTATTTCCGGATTAAACTCTGAACAAGTGCAGTTTAACTTTCACTTTAAGCGATCAGAAAATTGGGGAGGCTTTTATAATGATGGTCTCTTTATATTAAGGTTTGCTCCATCTCTTGATATATATAGGGTTCCACTTCAATAAATTGTTTAAGTAAAATATAAGTATAGGATGATTTCGGTAAATCAGTTAGCCGTTGAATTTGGAGGATTTTCATTATTTAGTGATGTTTCCTTCTTAATAAACGCAAAAGATAAAGTTGGATTAGCAGGGAAGAATGGTGCCGGAAAATCCACCTTGCTAAAAATATTAGCAGGAATTCAATCGCCATCAAAAGGAACATTGTCTTTACCTAAAGATATTAAAATAGGTTATCTGCCTCAGCACATGAAGCATGATGATACAGGTACCGTATGGGAGGAGGTTGAAAAGGCTTTTGGTGAACTAAAACAACTGGAAAAAAAAGTTGAAAAAATAAATATTCAGCTATCAGAAAGGACTGATTATGAATCAGAAGCCTATCTTGAGCTGATTCATCAATTAACCGATGCAAATGATCGGTTAAGTTTACTTGGAGGGGCTAATTACGCTTCCAGTATTGAAATTACACTTAAGGGATTAGGTTTTGAGCGGGAGGATTTTCACCGTTTAACATCAGAGTTTTCCGGGGGGTGGAGAATGCGAATACAGTTGGCAAAGATTTTATTGCAAAAACCAGATGCATTTCTTCTGGATGAACCAACGAATCACCTCGATATTGAATCCATTCAATGGTTTGAAGACTTCCTGAAAACATATAATGGTGCTGTTGTATTAGTTTCACATGATAGGGCTTTTTTAGATAATATTACCAAAAGAACCATTGAGATTCAGATGGGGAAAATCTACGATTACAAAGCATCGTATACAGATTATCTTCGTTTGAGAGAAGAGCGACGCGAGCAACAATTGGCAGCATACAGAAATCAGCAAAAAATGATTGAGGATACCGAAAAGTTTATTGAACGTTTTAGGTATCAGGCCACTAAGGCTGTTCAGGTTCAATCTCGAATCAAACAGTTGGAAAAAGTAGATCGTATTGAAGTTGATGAATTTGATAATTCTTCTTTACGAATAAAGTTTCCTCCTGCACCTCATTCCGGCAGTATTACAGTGGAGGGGAAACATCTTTCTAAAAATTACGGAAGTCTTGAGGTGCTTAAAGAGGTTGATTTTACCATTGAAAGAGGCGAAAAGGTTGCTTTTATTGGCAGAAATGGAGAAGGAAAGACGACCATGGCCCGTATGATAATGAATGAAATTGATTTTGACGGAGGTTTAAAATTAGGTCATCAGGTTAAAATAGGTTATTTTGCTCAAAATCAGGCCGATTTATTAGATGAGAGGCTTACAGTTCTTGATACGATTGATCATGTGGCAGTTGGGGAGGTCAGAACCAAAATTCGGGATTTACTAGGTGCTTTTATGTTTAGTGGCGAGGCTGTTGAAAAGAAAGTTTCTGTTTTGTCAGGAGGGGAACGTACACGTTTGGCAATGGTAAGATTGCTTCTTGAACCAGTAAATTTACTGGTGTTAGATGAGCCAACAAATCATTTGGATATCAGATCGAAAGAGTTGTTAAAGCAAGCTGTGAAAGATTTCCAGGGTACTGTCATTATTGTATCCCACGACCGTGAATTTCTGGATGGTCTGGTTGATAAGGTTTATGAATTCCGCCATAAAAAAATGAATGAACATTTAGGTGGAGTATATGAATTTTTACAAAAGAAGAAATTAGAATCCTTTAAAGAGTTAGAGCAGCAGAAGGCAACGAATACTTCAGTAATTAATTCTAAAAAATCAGCTGCTGAAAACTCGGATTCAAAATTATCCTATCAGGAAAGAAAAGAAATAAGCAAACGACATAAAAGAGCTCAACAACAAGTGGAGCGGTGTGAAAGTGATATATCTCAGCTAGAGAAAAAGGTTGAAGAATTGGATACACAAATGCAGGATTCAACAAAAGCAAGTGATCCTGAATTTCTTCAGGAATATCAAAAAGTTAACCAGAAGCTTGAACAAAAAATGGAGGAGTGGGAAGAGTTACATTTACAGCTTAGTGAAGTTGAAGAATTGAAAAATAGTTTAGATTAAAAAAAGTACTGTGGGTAATATAGTATATCATTTACCTGCTTTTATAATTAGTTATATATCATAAAAATATGGCAGGTAAAAGTGATTTTTTGTTTGGAATCAGATCGGTAATTGAAGCCATTCATTCAGGAAAAGAAATTGAAAAGGTATTAGTAAAGAAAGGTTTACAAGGAGAATTGTATGAAGAGCTGTTAGCTACAATGAAAGAAGCTAAGATTTCGTGGCAGACTGTTCCGGTAGAACGAATTAACAGGGCAACCAGGAAAAACCACCAGGGTGTAATTGCATTTGTTTCTGCAATTACATATCATAATTTAGAGGATACTCTTATTGGACTTTTTGAAGAGGGAAAGAATCCGCTTGTTTTGGTGTTGGATGGTGTTACAGATATAAGGAATATGGGTGCAATTGCTCGTTCTGCAGAATGTGGAGGTGTTGATATTATTGTAATTCCTGAGAAAGGGGGTGCCCCAATTAATGCTGATGCGGTTAAGACGTCAGCTGGTGCATTGCATAATATTCCGGTATGTCGTACAAGTAATCTTTATAAATCTGTTGAATATCTTCAGAGTTCAGGATTAAAAATAGTAGCCGCAACAGAAAAGGGAAGTAATAATTATACTCAAATAGACTATTCTGGTCCTACTGCCATTATTATGGGGGCAGAGGATAAAGGTGTTTCTCCTCAGATGCTAAAAATAAGTGATGACAGGGCTCAGATTCCCATTGCAGGAACAATAGGTTCATTAAATGTTTCTGTTGCCGCCGGAATATTAATTTATGAGGTAGTAAGGCAAAGAATGCAATAAACAACTCAAATTTGTGCTTAATCCTTGTAAATAAATGAGATGCATTTAACATCATAAATTTGTTTTTTGTCAGATTATTTTTAATTTCGAAAGGTTCTTGCTTTATGTATATGTATTAACAATAGCCTAAAAACATCATTTATGAATCACAAAGAAAGAGTGTTGAAAGCTCTGAATAAAGATGTTCCGGACAGGGTTCCTTTTTTTTATTGGGATGTTCCGGAATTTGGTGAGAAAATGATGTCCTATTTAGGTTTTACTAACCGTGATCAACTTCTTGAACATTTGGACGTTGATTTTAGATGGGTAGAACCAAAATATACAGGACCTCAGCTGGTTGATGACGATAAAAAGAAAAAAAAGGATATTTGGGGAGTCGGATATTCCCGAATAAAAACAGGAAAATTTGAATATTGGCATGCTGATCATTTCCCACTGGAAGGAATAGTTGACATTACTGCACTCGATGATTATCCCTGGCCTACAAAAGATTTGTTTGACTTTAACTCTCTTGAAAAACAATTAACCCTTTATAAAGATTATGCGATTATGACAGCACCTGGTTATTCATCACCAGGTTTATTTCGTATTATTCAACGTTTAATTGGTAGAGAATCGTTTATGGAAGTAATGATGTCTCATCCAAAATTTTTCAGAGCTTTATGTGATAAGATAATAGCGTTTTATAAGGAGTTTATTGATGACTTTTTTGACGTTGCAGATGGGAGAATTGATTTTATTCGTGTGGCTGATGATTTCGGATCTCAAACAGGATTAACGATCGGAATTGATCACTGGGATAATTATATCAGACCATCCATTGATGCCTTTACTGAAAAACCCAGGAAAATGGGGGCTCATTTCTATATGCATAGTTGTGGAGGTGTTCGGAAGTTATTGCCAAACTTTATAAGCGCAGGTGCTGAAGTGTTAGATCCAATTCAAACCAGGGCGAGTGGAATGTCTCCTGAAGGGTTAAAAAAGGATTTCGGACAACTGATTACCTTTTGTGGTGCAGTGGATGAAGAGTTGTTGTTACGAAAGGGAACTCCTCAACAAGTAAAAGACGGAGTTAAAGAATTATTAGATGTAATGGCACCCGGAGGTAGATTTATTCTTGGACCAAGTCATAAGATAAAAGTCGAAACTCCGATTGAAAATGTACTTGCCATGTATGACGCTGCCAGAGAGTGGCGTATTAGTGAGTAATTTATCTTACTTTATTATATAATCCTCACTTTATTAAAGTGGGGATTTTTTATTTATAGACTTAGTCTTCAAGCTCTCGAAATCAAATGTAATAACCTACCTTATAACCTCAGTTCGATTAAAATTAAAGAGCTCAGATTTTATTAAATGATTGATATTCAATATAAAATTTTGAAGCATAGCAAGCTATGGTGATAAAATTCAGAGCAGTAACCTGAGTTCGATTAAAATTTTAGAATTCAGATTGACATAAAAGGCTGATATACAAGGTAAATTTTGCAGGGCTAGCTCGCTAGCTCGATAAATTTAACGAAGTAGATCAGTTTTTTATGCAAAGCATGAGAGTTTC
>JBNKRV010000310.1:0-12282 GCA_050296935.1 Marinilabiliaceae bacterium
GAAACTCTCATGCTTTGCATAAAAAACTGATCTACTTCGTTAAATTTATCGAGCTAGCGAGCTAGCCCTGCAAAATTTACCTTGTATATCAGCCTTTTATGTCAATCTGAATTCTAAAATTTTAATCGAACTCAGGTTACTAAGTAGCATTGATTCAAAAATATTTATACCACCTATTATTTTGCTTCTTCGGCGTTCCGAAGAACAATTACCCCGCCAGGCTTAACCTCTGGCAAACACAAATTGTTAGCTTGATAAACAAGCTTTAATATTATTAGATTCAAGTATCAAGATGAGTAACAAGTTGTAAATAAGTCTTGTGTGTTGATACTTGCTACTTTATTACATTACAAGCTCAACTTTCTCTTCAGGACTATTCTCATCCTGATATTGCATTAATAAGTCGAGCATTTTTTCAAGGATGCGAATACCACCCATATAGCCTAAAGTTGGGAAGTAAGAGTGTCCAACACGGTCAACAATTGGGAATCCCATTCTTAAGAAAGGAATCTTCTCGTCAAGAGCGATATACTTTCCATAAGTGTTACCGATTAATAAATCAACACCTTCTTGCTTAATCCACTGGTGTAACTGGAACATATCTGCATTAGCTCCGTTTTTGAATTTCACCTGGTCAATTTTGTCTCCGAAAATAGCTTTCATTTTCTTTTCGAAAGATTTTCCAGGAGTTCCTGAAACTACATAAGCAGGTACCATATCTAAGTCCAATAAGAACTCACACATTGGGAATAGTTGATCAGGATCTCCGAAAAGAGCAACTCTTTTTCCGTAGAAATACTGATGCATATCGGTAATCATATCTACTAAACGACCTCTCTCCATCTCTAATTCTTCAGGTACAGATACTGCACCGGCTTTAGATAATGACATGATGAAACGGTCAGTTGCTTTAACTCCGATAGGAAGATCCAACATATCAAAAGGAACCTTGCAATTATTATCTAAAGCAATAGCAGCCCCTTTAGTTGCGAACTCACCAATTGCTATAGACTTCATACTGTCTCCCATGCTCACTAGCTCAGGAATAGTAGTTCCACCCTTTGGATACATCTCGAATTTACCAGTCATAGGAGCATCCAATACATCAGAAGTATCAGGAACCAATACGGTTTTAATACCCATTGCTTTGGTAATTCTTTTTAGCTCACGCATATCAGAAGGCTCCACCCAACCGGCTAAAAGGTTGATTTGACGTTTTACCTCGTCTGTTTTTACAGCGAAATACTTAACGATAGCCTCTAACATGTTGTGGTATCCGGTAACGTGTGAACCTACGTAACTTGGAGTAGCAGCCTGGATAACGTGCTTTCCTTCTGGCACTTTACCGTCAGTACGGGCTTTTGCAACAATCTGTCCTAAGTCATCACCAATTGTTTCTGACAAACAGGTTGAGTGTACAGCAATGATTTCTGGTTCATATACTGAGAAAATGGTTCCGATAGCCTGTAGTAAGTTAGCTTGTCCACCGAATACTGAAGAACCTTCAGTAAATGAAGAAGTAGCTGCCATTACTGGCTCTTTATAGTGACGGGTAAGTGCAGATCTGTGATATGAACAACAACCCTGTGATCCGTGGCTATGAGGTAAACATCCATGAACACCTAATGCCGCATACATGGCACCTACCGGCTGGCAGGTTTTTGCCGGGTTAATGGTTAGTGCCTTTCTATCTATTTCTTTTTCTGTTGTATGTCTTAATAACATAGTAAATTCCTCCTAATGATTAAGCGTTAATAGTCATGCTACCTACAATCTCTGGCTCCGATTTCCAAGGTGTGTCTACTAGTTTCCAAACATCAGTAACTAACATACGTTCCATTTCCTTGAAAAAGTTGATGGCTCCGCCAAAGGCAGTATAAGGACCACCGTAATCGTAACTGTGTAGCTGCTTCAATGGCACTCCGGATTTTTGAACCACATATTTCTCCTTAATACCAGCACAGAAGATATCCGGCTTGTAGAACTCGATTAATTTCTCTGTTTCGTGGTGAGAGATATCATCGATTACTAAAGAGTTCTTAGTCATTTCGGGCATCATACCATTGTAATTACTAAACTCAAAACCATTTTTCTCCAACTCTGCTTTCTTAGATACCAGATCTTCTCGCCACAACTCAGGGTTATCAGTTTTAGTAACTTTAATTTCTTCGATATTACGAGTATCTGCATCAATCTTGATGTTAGGAATTACTTTACGACCTTCATAATCATCACGGTGAGCAAACTCGTAACCAGCAGATACTGTTGTCATACCCAGCTCTTTAAATAACTCCTGGTAGTGGTGAGCACGAGATCCGCCTACGAACATCATTGCTAATTTACCAGTTGTTTTAGGTACGATTGCGTCCATTACTTCTTTTACTTTGGCAGACTCACGCGCAATCACCTCTTCTATTTTGGCAGTTAGATCTTTATCATCAAAGAACTCTGCAATTTTGCGAAGTGTTTTTGCTGTGGCTTCAGCTCCGATAAAGTTGGCTTTGATCCATGGAATACCATACTTCTCTTCCATCATTTCTGCGATGTAGTTGATAGAACGGTGACACATAACAATGTTTAAATCTACTGTATGTGCATATTCCATACTTTTGATAGTAGAGTTTCCAGAGAAGGTAGATACTAATTCGATACCAACTTCTTCGAATAAAGCTTCTAATTCAAAAGCATCACCACCAATATTGTATTCTCCCAATAAGTTCATTTGGAACTTGCTCTTACGAGGACGATCATTTAATCCAACAACGTTTTTGAATACACCGTTGTTAGCAATATGGTGACCAGCTGACTGAGATACACCACGGTAACCTTCACAAGAGAAACCAAAAATGTTAATACCTAACTCAGCCGACATATCACGAGATACAGAGTGAACATCATCACCAATCAAACCAACAGGACAAGTTGAGAAAATACCAATTGCTTTTGGGTTGAATAATTTGTATGCTTCGCGAACAGCTTCTTTTAATTTTACTTCTCCACCAAATACAATATTTTCATCTTGCATATCAGTTGAGAAAGAATACATCATATAGTTCTCTTCTCCTTCTAACGGACGAGTTTGGTTACGACGAGTTAACCAAGCGTAAAAACTACAACCAATAGGTCCGTGAACTAAGTTGATAATGTCTCTTGTTGGTCCTAAAACCACCCCTTTACAACCCGCGTAAGTACATCCTCTTTGAGTGATAATCCCAGGAATAGTTCTTACGTTTGCTTGTACCTCCTGATCCACTTCAGGATCATTAACAACCATACCCTTAGCTCTTTTCTTAGCTATTTTGCTTGGGTATTTTTTAATAATATCATCTATCAATGGGGTAGGATCTGGTAATCCTGCTGAATAATCTTTCTTTTTAGCCATGTTTTCTTGTTTTTAAGTGATAAAAACGGATCGTTTTGTTAATCCACTGCTTTGCTACCCGTTAAACCTGTTCTCACCTGAATCACATCCATTACCGGCATCACGAAAATCTTTCCACATCCGTGTGGTGCATCTTGATTTGCTTCTATGATAGCTTCTACTGCTGGCTCCACGAACGAATCGTTAACTACTATTTCAAGAACTCTTTGCGGACGTAAGCGAGGTTCTTTACCTAAGTGCTCTAAAGCTTCTGGTTGGTCTTTTTTTACCCCTTCCAGAACTTTTGCTTCCCAAAGACCTTTTCCTCTTCCGAATACTTTACCCGATGCAGTCATCGAAGTAATTCCGGCATCCATTAAGGCCTTTTTAGTAACATTCATCTTATCGATGTTTATAATTGCCATTACTGTTTTCATGCTCTTTCGATTTTTAGATGGTTAGAAATTAGATAAGAGATAAAGGTTTATTATCTGAGTATTCTTTAATCTCTTATCAATAATCTCATAATCTTTGTTATTAAAGTTCCTTAGTTCCTCTACTTATAGTATAGGCTTCTTCAACAGGAGTGATAAAGATTTTACCATCACCGAAAGCACCTTTCCCTTCAGTACGGGCTGCTTCCATTAATGTATTTACTGCAAAATCTTTGTCTTCATCTTTAATTACCATCACTAACTGTTCTTTTGGCAATTCATCGTAAGTAACGTCTCCGATTTTGATACCGCGCTGTTTACCTCTACCCACAACCGGAGTTTTTGTAACTGCGATATAACCAGCTTCAAATAATGCTTTAAGTACTTTGCTTGATTTCTCAGGACGTATAATTGCTTTGATCATTAACATATTCTGGGTCTCCTATTTTTTTAATAATATCAGTTTGTTTATTCTATGAACTTAGATCGTTGGATTTTTAACTTTCAAGATTAGTTTACGATACCAAAGTCAATTAATAATTTCTCAAGTTCTTCTATTTCAAGAGGAGTTGGAATAACAAACATTTTGTTTTCGTCCATTGCTTTAGCTAATGCTCTGTACTCGTTTGCCTGATTGTGTTCAGGAGCAAATTCAATAACAGTTTTTCTGTTAATTTCTGCATGCTGAACCATGTTATCACGAGGTACAAAGTGAATCATTTGAGAACCTAGTTTTTTAGCTAACTCTTCGATCATTTGTTGCTCATTATCAACTTTACGAGAGTTGCAGATTAGTCCTCCTAAACGTACGGTACCAGCCTGAGCGTACTTCTGAATACCTTTACAAATGTTATTTGCAGCGTACATTGCCATCATCTCTCCCGATACAACAATGTAGATTTCTTCTGCTTTACCATCACGGATTGGCATTGCAAATCCTCCACATACTACATCACCAAGTACATCATAGAAAGTATAGTCTGTTTTGTATTTTTCGTCCCAGGCACCTAGTTGTTCTAAAAGGTTAATTGAAGTAATGATACCACGACCTGCACATCCAACACCTGGCTCCGGACCACCTGACTCAACACAACGTACACCTCCATACCCTGGTTTTACTACATCATCTAATTCAACATCTTCACCTTCTTCACGTAGTGTATCAAGAACAGTCTTTTGTGCAAGACCACCTAGTAACAAACGAGTTGAATCTGCTTTTGGGTCACACCCTACAACCATTACATTTTTACCGGCTTCAACTAATCCTGCTACTGTATTTTGAGTAGTTGTACTTTTACCGATTCCACCTTTACCATAAATTGCTACTTTTCTCATCTCTAATTAATTTTAAATAGGTTTATAACTAATTGTCTGTGCTCTCCCCTATTTCACATGATGTGCCAAAAAATATAACAGAAGTTGAAGAAGTGTTATTTGAGTGGGCTAAGTGGCAGATATATAGCGATATAAAAATTACTTGATTTTGGCATAGGTGTTTGACACACCAAAAAAAGAATACATTTATGTAGGATATGGATGGTTTTCTACTTTTGTTGTAGGAAGGAGGTTAAGTATTTGAAATACAGGCTAATGAAAAGAGGTATTGAGATACTTGATTACAAAAGGGTAGGAAATTGTACTTTTTTGCAGTTGTAAGTAAAAGGGTGGTTTGGCACGGAGTATTGGTGAAAACACTGTATTATTTAATTAATTTCAGTTTTAATGGGTTAAGTATTTGTTTTTCAGTAGGATCCTGATAAAATGCTTCGTGTATTTCAGTTAGCATCTCCTTTAAAGGGATATGATGCGGTATTCTGGAGTAATCTACCTTATTAATGGCTTCTGGAGTAGCAAAGACACCTTGAACCCAGTGATTAGGAGTTTTTAATTCTTTATATCTGTATTTAGCAAAGTCTAGTAAGTCATAACATTTCCAGAGTTTTCTCCAATGAAGTAACATATGAATATCCATCCCCGACGGATCATTCTCCAAATCCGGGTTGTTATAATAAGCATATGGATCGTCATTAATCATTTGATCTAAATGATATTTTGATAGTGCATCATCTACTGACAAAGGAGTATTTGATGGGAATATTCCGTTCATTTCATCATAATGTGCAGCTTCAGTCATTCCAAAGGATAATGTATGTATGTTAGGATGGCTTAAACAGAACCTGGCGTTCCACTGTATAGGAGTGGCATGAGGAATCGCTTTCTTTACCTTATCCGGAGCTTTATATAATTGTCCGCCTTTATCGTTAGGTGATATTATAAATACACCCATATCCTTAAGTTCTGCCAATCGGATTGCAGCAAGATTTCTTTGGTAAAAGTAATAATAGTGCAGATTTACAAATTCAAATAGGTTTGTGTTTATAGCATTCAGGATGGTATCCAATGGCGCATGTGTGCTAAATCCAACATGCTTGATAATCCCTTCTTCTTTCATTTTTAATAGCTCTTCAACGGATCCATTTGTTGCACAAGCTTTATGAAGTATATCCTGAGTGTTGATGCCATGCCAGCCATAAAAATCGAAATAATCAGTTTTTAAAGTTTTTAGCTGTTCCTCCACAAGACGTCGCATATCATCAGCTGTATTTGCATTTCCTTTAGTCATTAAATAATAGGACGACCGATCTACTTTTAGCTCTTCGTGGAGTGTTTTCCCAAAAACAGTTTCACTTTTAACATAGCCATGAGCCGTTTCAAAGTGATTAATGCCATTTTTTAATGCCATATCAACTAAGCTATTACAATGTTCTTGTGTTTCAACCGGGATATCGTGTCTTGGGTTGCTCCAGACATTTTTGAAACGCATTCCTCCCATTGTAATTACACTTAACTTTTTATCAGTTTTTCCAAATCGTCTGTATTCCATTATTTATGATGACTTCTTTAATTGTTTAATGAGTTAGTGCATATAAATTAAACCTTTTTGTTAATACAGATCCAATTTAATTAACATACTATTATTGATGTAAAGTTTTGATATAATTTAGTTTTTTATTTGTGGCCATATGGTTTGGGTTACAACCGGGTTTTCCTTCTGGTATTTCAATATTAAGGTTTTTATAATGACTTACCCATTCATCATGAAATTTCCCTGTAGCAGGATTTATAAATGTCATTGGATTGAGTTCGAAAATGGAATCTTCTCTGAATAAATCATAAATATATTCCGAGCAATAGTAACCTCTATTTTCCATAAGGTAAGTACTATCATAAGGTAAGCCAAGTAATTTTTCTGCCTTATTTATGGCCTTACTAATATCTGCCTTCGTATCATTTAGGCGGTATTGGTCTATGACGTATTGTGCTCCAGAATCCGGTTGACAAAACGTTTCTAATAATTCTTTGCATACTCCCTTTTCCGGAGAGGCGTGGTATACCCAAATAGTGTCAGAATTGACAGAACAGATCCCCATGTGCGTATAATTTGTCCTTTTATTTGTTTTTGTAACTTCATTGATGGCTTTTGATAAACCATTTAAATTATTTCCTCTGAATAAAATGTCTCCATCTTTTATAGATAAATATTGATTTTTCGACTCGTTACATCCTGTAATTAAAATCACTATTAGTATGGTTATTAATTTATATAATTTAGTTTCCATGTGTTTTTTGAGTGTATCTGTTTCAGGGTTATGCATAAAAAAGCCAAAAGTAAATACTTTTGGCCTAACAATTAAAATATGTAATTTGTTCTTATTCGTTGTCGATCAAGTATGTTCGAGTGTGACGGAATTGCACTGCTTTTCGAAAAAAAGATTCATTTTCTCCGAATTCCATAATCCGGGAAACTTCGGTTTGGCAGTTATTGCATCTGCCAATCACTTTTATATCATTAAAGCGATCTAAAAAAATGGTCAGATTCAAGATGTCAACGTTACAAAAGTCGTCACATGTTGAACAGTAAATTCCATTTTTCAACAAGTATTTAAATCCTTGTTTTTCTTTATGGCTAAGCAATTCACTTAATTGAAATTTGTTTATCTCAATGTCACATAAGCTAATCATAGGGGATTTTTTTGATGATTAATAAATGTAGTTTGTAGATTTTCATACCATAATATATTCAATAATCAGAACGAAACAAAATCTTCTGTTCGATATTTATTGATGTTTTCGGTTTTGATTTTTTGAAATAATAGAGTGCTTTCTATCAAAAATATGAATAAAGTAAAACCGAAGTGAAAAAAATAGGGGGTTTAGATTGGAATAAGTATAAATTAATGGGATATGTGTGTAAATTATATAGGGTAAAATTTAAAACATCTATATTTGTATGGAGTTTTATAATAAATTAATATCAGATTAGGGGAATATGCATGTAAATTGTAAAAAAGCAGACGGAGAATGTTACGGATTAAAAGAGATGACTCTTCTTTTTGAAATCAGTCAACGTCTTATCGCTTCAACTGAATTAAAGAATGATCTATCACCAATACTTAAAATGTTGGTTGATCATTTAAATGCTGAGCGTAGTTTTTTAACCATATTTAACCGCAGTACTTCTAATATTTATATTGAAGCAGCTTATGGCATGAGTGCCAAACAGCAATCATTAGGAAAATATCGGTTAGGAGAGGGAGTAATAGGTAAAGTTATTGAATTGGCGCAGCCTATTGTTATTCAGGAAATATCCAAATCCAATTTGTTTTTGAATAAAACACGATCAGATTTGCGTAAAGAAGGTCGTGAACTTACTTTTATTTGTATTCCTGTTGTAATAGCAAATCAGATGACCGGTGCGCTTAGTGTTGTTCGTGAATTTAACCCACATATTACTTACGAAGAAGATATACATATGCTTTCCATTATAGGTTCTCTTATTGCTAAAACAGTAAGTGTACGTCAGGAGAAAGCTGAAGAACTGGAAGCTTTAAAACAAAAAAATCTGGAGCTTCAAACGGAAGTTAATGGAAATAATTTTGCCACTAAAATTATTGGTAATAGCAGTAAAATGCGTGATGTATTTTCTCTTGTTGAGATGGTGGCCCGTACCAATAGTACAGTATTAATAAGAGGTGAGAGTGGGATTGGGAAAGAACTTATTGCAGATGCGATTCATTCTGTAAGCGACAGGAAAAATAAAAATCTGATAAAAGTAAACTGTTCGGCCTTACCTGATTCATTAATAGAGAGTGAGTTATTCGGGCATGAAAGAGGAGCATTTACAGGAGCCGATCAGATGCGAAAGGGGCGTTTTGAAATGGCGAACGGGGGTACCATCTTTCTGGATGAAATAGGGGACTTACCATTATCAACCCAGGTGAAATTACTAAGAGTAATTCAGGAGCGTCAGTTTGAGCGATTGGGAGGTACTGAAACAATTTCAATTGATGTTAGAATTGTAGCTGCCACCAACTGTAATCTTGAGAAATTAATTGAGGAGGGAAATTTCCGTGAAGATCTTTTCTATAGAATCAATGTATTTCCAATATTTATTCCATCACTAAGAGAACGTAGAAATGATATTCCTTTATTAGTCGATCATTTTATTGCTAAGTTTAATAAAAAGAATGGAGCTAATGTTAAGCGTATAACTACTTCAGCTATTGATATGTTAATGGTGTATCGTTGGCCGGGCAATGTTCGTGAATTGGAAAATGTTATTGAACGGGCTTGTATATTATCACGTGACAATGTTTTGCATAGTTATAACCTGCCGCCAACCTTACAAACGGCCGATTCTTCGTCAACAGGTTCATATGAAGGAATGACCGGAGTTATTGAGCGATTGGAGAAACAACTTATAATAGAAGGGCTTACAACAACAAAAGGAAATATAACTAAAGCAGCCGAGATGTTAAAGGTGACAGAGCGAATGCTCGGTACACGTATAAAGAAATACAGCATAGATGCATGGAGGTATAAAGTCTAGATATTCTGTAGAATAATTAATACATTTCTGAGTATATAAAGTCTTTGATAAGACTTGAAGAGGCATTGAGTAACCAATGCCTCTTTTTTTATTTTAATCCAAATAGTGGTTTTATTATGTTAATTCTCCTGATTAATAGTTCATAGGTTGCAAAACATCCTATTAATGTAATGGTAATGATTAAGATGAATTTTAACCATACAGAGATGTTGAGTGGGATTAGAAAATAAGAAGACAAGTATAGAAAAACCATATGCCATATGTAAATAGGATATGCACCAGTACTTAAGTAGCTTAGCGTTATGCTTGATTTATTAAAGTGTTTAGCCGCAAAGCCAAATATTGTATAAATCCAAATGCTTGATTCAAATAGGAATAGGTATGAAGGGGACTTGAGATCCCAATATACAAATCTAATTATGAACAAAATTAGGGCTGAAATGGCAAATATCCATCTCAATTTTATAATTGTTTCAAATAATTTCATTCCACTTATCGTACAACAATATCCCCAGAAAAAAGCAACAAAGCCTATGGAAAATCCATGAACAGACATGGCGTATTTTAATAAATACTTTGGATTGATAATGAATCCCTCCAACATGAATGATGCTGTAATAAATAATAAACAAATGGGGGAATCTAGAGCTTTTAAAAACCAATTGCTTTTATTGGAATCTGTAGTCTTTTTTAACCAGATAATAAAGGGAGAGAGAATAATTACATAAGCAAATATGTTAGCTAAAAACCATAGATGTGCGGTTGTTGGATGGTATGTTATGTCTAAATTATAAAATTTTTGGTATATAATTTTGTGAATGGGGACAATCAAAAATACTCCAATAATTAAAGGAATCAGTATGCGTCTAATCCTTTCCTTTATTAGTTGTTCCCAATTTCTTTTTCGTAATGAAAATGCAATACCCATTCCGGAAACAAAAAACAATAATGGTATTCGCCATACATTTATCATTGACATAGGTATCCAGATTGACTCAAGGGTGATTTTATTCTGAATGACACCAACGTTTTTACCCCATGGTTGAAATATAGCAGATGTATGGTAAATAATGAGCAGACCTATGGTAATTACTCTTAGCCAATCGATGTCATAACTTCTTTCATTCATTCAATTATATGTTATATTTTAAATTGCAAAATTAGTAAATAATCTATGGTGAATTCTTTTACAATTGAATAATGTTTAAAATTTATTTCAAATTTACTTTGCATTTTTAAAACAATACTTATCCAAAGGATAATATTACAAAAGCAGCCGAGATGTTAAAGGTGACAGAGCGAATGCTCGGTACACGTTTAAAGAAATACAGCATAGATGCATGGAGGTATAAAGTCTAGATATTCTGTAGAATATTATACTTTAGCCATCAGTTTAAGAAATAAGCTGTTGGCGTATTTCTGTGTAGAAGGATGATTCGGAAATTAACCCATTACCTTTACCTCTATTCCAAATAGATGCATTATTAAGCAAAAACTCATTCATCTTAGGGTTGCATTTTATTTACCTGATAAGAGTTTCAATATTATCACAGGAAACAGATAATTCAATATCTCAACGTAAAATTGTATCTTCCGATGGTATTCTTATCTCTCAAGTAATTTACATCTTCTGTTGTGTTACCTCCGCAGAATGTAATGTAGATTCTACTTCATAGAATATCTGAGTAATTATAATCTACTGTCTTTGCTCTTTCATCTAGCCGATTATCAATGAATTCTTTTGCTCCTTGAGCAGAAAGTTTTTTATGTATTAGGTGAATTCTATCAAATTGTGTTACTTTTTAATTGAAAATTTTCGAGACCTCCAAATTTCTTCAGGTCTTTTTTTTTCAAATACTTAGTGCCTGTTCATAAAGTCGGGTGTTTGGATTATAAAGTTTAAATACAAGGCGTGTGAAAAAATCAAACCGCAGTATACTAGCGTATATGAGGATTTGAATTTTGAGCAACAACGCAGTAGTTGGACTTTATAACCCAAACACTATTTAGAGTTATCTTCTAATGAAACTAATTATCACATTAGATTACTTTATTTTTAAAGGATGATCCATTGATCAACAATATTAAAAACCTCACGAAGTATAAAAAGATATTTAAAAAATCAGAAAGGGATTTTATAATGAGCATAATCAGATAGCAGAAACACTGCGATAGAAAAATTTAATTTAGTTATTTCTAGATCGTCAGGTATTGCTTCATTAATGGTGCAATACGTGTATTTTAGCTTTTAAATGCCAACTTTGATTATGAAGAATAATTAAAAGAATGAAAAAATATTTTACGCTAACCTATTGACAAAACTACATTTAGGTCTTATCTTTGTTTTCTATGCAAAAAAACTTTCGTTTCGTATTAGGAAAAGCAAAATAAAGTCCTTTAATTTGCACCCGCTTTGAACGAAAGGCGAACGAATAAAGAAGACATATTGAGGCAAAACAAAAGGTAAAAACGTTGAATTACAGATCGTTTTAAGGGTAGTCAAAAAAGTTTCAAAAATATCTCCAATTAAATTTGGATATTAGAAATTAAATGAGTTATCTTTGCAGCCGCTTTTAAAGAGAGGCAAAACGACAGGT
>JBNKRV010000311.1:0-18134 GCA_050296935.1 Marinilabiliaceae bacterium
TATTTATAAGTGACATTCATAGCTTTTCAGTAAATAATCGATTTACGGCTCTAAATTTTATCACCATAGCTCGCTATGTCTCAAAAATTTATATTGTAAATCAATCATTTACTGAATTTTGAGCTCGCTAATTTTAATTGAGATATAGCTAGCATTCGTCTATAATTTAGGACTATTTTGGAAATATTTTTTCTATATGTATAGTTAATCATCATTGTCTCATGCAGAGGAGTATTTAATTTTTCCTGATAATATGGGCACATTTTTGCCAATTGATGAAGTAGCATTATCCAATGGAAAATTGTATACCCTATTAGCCAATAAGGCTGCATCGGGCAGGAAAGGCAGTATTGTAGGCATTTTCAAGGGTGTAGAAAGCTTTCGTATAATCACCCTGATCAGGGAGCATATCAGCAAAAAACTCAGGAATCAAGTAGAAGAAATTGCCCCAGACCTGTCTCCAACAATGAATGCAATAGCAAAATCCTGCTTTAGAAAGGCAAACCGGGTGGCAGATCGACTTCATGTACAAAAACTGGCCTGTGAAGCTGTTCAACAGGTCCGGATAGTATATAGAAGGGAGGCAATAGATCAGGATAATCTGGAAATATCTTTTGCCGGAGAAAACAACACAGAATACGCTCCGGAAATACTTTCTAACGGAGATAGTATTAAACAATTACTGGCTCGCAGCAGACATCTGTTATTTAAGTCCCCTGAAAAATGGACGGCTTCGCAGAAAGAAAGAGCTATGCTGATATTTCAAAGATATCCTGAAATAAAAAAGGCTTACTACTTATCTCAGGATTTAAAAATGGCATACAACCATATGTGTGATAAAGAAGTAGGTTGGCTCAAATTGGCTCATTGGGTTGAAAAAGTCAGGCAGAGCAGATTTAAATCTTTCAATACTATTGCCGATACATTTTTTTATTACTACGATAATATATCAAACTACTTTAATAACAGAAGTACTAATGCTGCAGCCGAATCTTTTAATGCTAAAATCAAAGAATTCAGAAGACAATTCAGAGGCGTCACAGATATTAAATTCTTCCTTTACAGACTTACTAAAATCTATGCGCAATAACATAATTTACAGCATAGACCCAAATTTAATGGGTGATCCACAAATACCTAACACAAAACCGGATGATTTTGATAAGTTCCGTAAAGAGTTCCCTGAAACAATGTTTATTGTGATCTTCCA
The DNA here is from genome assembly GCA_050296935.1 of Marinilabiliaceae bacterium. Taxonomy (GTDB): domain Bacteria; phylum Bacteroidota; class Bacteroidia; order Bacteroidales; family Marinilabiliaceae; genus Saccharicrinis. The sequence continues at coordinate 1,211 of JBNKRV010000311.1, forward strand.
ATCAACAACAAATGGAACTGCTCGAGACGGTTGTGCTCCCGAATATGATGCAGGAATTGTAATACTGCCGAAGGTGGTAGAGCTTATTGTGAGAAAAATAGGTATAGTGGTGAGGGTTTGACTTATTTGGTATTCGAGAGGAGACTAAAAGAAAAAGCAACCAATTAGATTGCTTTATTTTATTCACTTAATTTTACCTCTTCAATTTCTCCTTGAAAGAATTGAGTTGGTATAACTAAAGATCCAATAGATCTACCCATATTGGAAGATAAAGTACTAATAAATGATCGAACATATGGAAACATAATCGCTGGAGAATTAACCCTCATTAAAGTACTCTTAAGTTCTTCTTCAATATCCTCTCCGATTTCAAAATTACCAATAGCACTAAGACTTAACTCAAAATGTTTTTCGCAATTAATTTCAACATCCATAATGATATTAAATTTATTTGAATCATCCTCTGGATAATAAATCTTAGGAACACAATTTATGTCAAACTTCATCTCTTCAGAACGTGGAGATAATGCTTTAAAATTTATATTTACAATATCAACCCCATTAAATCCTAGTTTGACTTGATCTTTTAATTCCATTATGCTGCTATCATTAATTTTTTATTTGGAGTATTGTTACAATGAGTCTTATACTGATTATTAAATGTAACCTTACATCCTGTTCCTGAATGAGATTGCAAAAATTCGATTAACCCCTTCCCAACAAAACTCTCAATATTTTTTTCACGTTGTTCAAGAAGCCAAGTTGTTAATGACTCTTTTGATTCAGCTTCAAGAGCTAAATCTAATCTTCTTTCAAGCTCTTTTAAGTCTAACATAGCCTATGTGTTTTAAATACATTCATCTTCTAAATGAAATGTAAATTCTTTAATAATTTGTTTGTCGTAAACTGCAAGTTGTATCCTTTTTCTATAAAAAAAATCAGTCACCAATAAATCTGCACTTTTCGGAATATCTTGAAATAAAATACCACTTGTTATTTCAGACCATTTTGCTTTATTCTTAAAGTACTGATTTATTTCCTTAATTGTTGCTTTGTAACCTGTTTTTTTTGTAATCTTTTTTGCAGCCTTCTCTATTTGAACAAGCCAGAATCGATAATGTTCTTCATTAAACACTGTATCTAATACATTTGTATGATCAATTCTGGCTTTATAAACTTCATATTTACCTGTACGCTTTTTACTCTTATTACCCCAATGTATTGCATCAACTTCCTCCTTCCAAAAATAATAGGCATCACCTAACCAAGCATTATCTTTCGTACAAATTATAGGATCAGTAAGCCTGTATTGCCTCTTCTCTTGTGTATGATACATTAATTAGAGATAGTTTAGTTTTTATTTTACAAAAAACAACATTTTAAAAGTTCGTCAAATATAAAACTAGTTTTATTAATAATAAGAAAAATGACGTCATAAAAATAGAAAAACAATAATAAATTACATGAATAGACCAAAAAATGACGTCAAAACTACATCACCAACCTAATATCTCTGGCTATTTTCATATGCAAAACCTTAGCATAATGCCTTTGTGTAATTTTTATACTCGAATGACCTAAAAGATTTGACACGGTTTCTATTGGTACATCTTTATTAAGTAAAAGGGTTTCATAGGTTTTACGACCAACATATGAAGTAACATTCTTTTTTTATACCAACCTCTTTACAGATCTCCTTTAGCGCAGCATTGTACTTTTGAATGCTTATAATCGTCAATTCAAAGTTATATTTCTTCAATATCCTCCATGCACGTGCTATAACTGGAATCATACATTCAGCTGTATCAACCTTTGTCCTAGTAATATTAATCCAGGTAACCCCTTCACTATCCTGTGTTAAATGTTCAGCTCCAAGTTTCTTTAAATCAACATAAGCTAATCCTATATAACACTGAATTAAAAATGCGTCTGCACACCTCTGTAGATGTCCATCAAATATATGCTTCTCTATTTTATTAACTTCTAATTCATCCAAGTAAATAAATTCAGATTTGGTATTAAAGGGAACTCTATACTCATGCCCATAGATTCTGTCTACATACCTACGGTTAAAAGCATACATAAGTGATGATTTTAAAAAAGAAAATACCTTTTTTACATACGAAACTGCGTATTTTTTAATTTTAACCAGATAATGTGCCAGTTGATCCAAGAAGTAATGATCACATTTTGATATTTGGATGGAGGATTTTTGTAGCTCGGCTAAACTTAATTCAATAATATTGATATATCGAGATTGCGTTTCGTATTTCTCTAGGTTTGAATACATTTTATAGCACTCATTTGCATATTCCCATATCAAATCAACTAATAAATGCAATACATTGCGCTTATTACGCTATAATTCTTTTAAATCAGATGCTGAAACAACATTTGTTGTATTTAGAGTCTCTGAGTAGTATATATTGTGTAATTTATTGAATCTAATTGACGGTTCTTATTATGTATTAATTCTGAGTTTCCTTTAATCTTCTTTTTATATACATCAAATTCATTCTCTTTGGCTAGAATTCCTGTGTTTATTTCAGCTCTCTTCCCATCAATAGTCACGCGGCAATATACATGAGCTTCACCCTTAGAATTTGCCTTATTCTTGACTAACCAAAATAACAACTTCATAAAAATTCTGCTTGTATTTGTACACAAAAAAACCTTAGCCAAATTAATGACTAAGGTTACTGTTTCAGTGTTAAATTCTGAATTAAAATCTTGCAGAATTCTAACTAAGTACTCGAGGCGGGACTTGAACCCGCACGTCCTAATGGACACAAGATTTTAAGTCTTGCGTGTCTACCAATTCCACCACTCGAGCATCCTTGGAGCGAAAAACGGGACTCGAACCCGCGACCCCGACCTTGGCAAGGTCGTGCTCTACCAACTGAGCTATTTTCGCAATTCAAACTTCTACACCCCCCGTGATCCCTGTCTTTACAAGCATACTTTATTTCGTGATTGCGGATGCAAATATAGAGCATTTTTACTTACCTGCAAACTTTTTTTTCCATTTTGCTAAAATATTTTTTCACTCTTTTTTCACTTGTCTGAAAACCAATAAAAAAGACTAATTAATTCCTGCAAACTTTTTTATTTCATTTAGCTTATTGAGTGCTTCAACAGGTGTTAAATTGTTAATATCTGTATTTGCAATTTCATCTCTGATTTGTTTTAACACCGGATCATCTAACTGGAAAAAGCTCATTTGATATCCTTCTCGGTGTTGCCCCAGATCATTTACGGGTTTTGCAAGGCTTCCTTTTCTATTGGCACCCTCAAGTTCCTTTAGTATTTCATTTGCTCTATTTACTACACTTTTGGGCATTCCGGCCATGCGAGCCACATGAATACCAAAACTATGCTCACTACCGCCTCGTACTAATTTGCGTAAGAAGATCACTTTATTATTCACTTCTTTAACGGATACATTGTAATTCTTACAACGATCAAAAGAATGCTCCATTTCGTTTAATTCATGATAGTGTGTAGCAAACAGAGTTTTTGCTTTAGCACGTTTGTTCTCATGGATATATTCAACAATACTCCAGGCAATTGAAATACCATCATATGTACTGGTACCTCTACCTAACTCATCAAACAATATTAAACTTCGTGATGAAATATTATTTAGAATACTTGAAGCTTCATTCATTTCCACCATAAATGTAGATTCTCCGGCTGAAATATTATCTGAAGCACCAACTCTTGTAAATATCTTATCTACTACACCAATTTTAGCCGATGAAGCGGGTACAAACGACCCAATTTGTCCCAATAGAACTATCAATGCTGTTTGGCGCAACAAAGCAGATTTACCCGCCATATTGGGTCCGGTTATAATAATTACTTGTTGTTTTTCGCTATCCAGATATACATCATTAGGTATATATTCTTCTCCTAATGGCAATTGTTTTTCAATGACAGGATGCCTTCCTTCTTTTATATCAATATCATGATCATCCGTAATCACCGGACGTACATAATTGTTTTGAGCAGCAACCGTTGCAAATGACAACAAGCAATCCAGTTTAGCCAGCAAATTAGCATTAAGCTGAATCGCAGATAAATACTCCGATAAACTAATCACAAGCTCATTAAAAAGTTTAGTTTCTAAGGATAGTATCTTCTCCTCTGCCCCAAGTATTTTTGCTTCGTACTCTTTCAACTCTTCCGTAATATACCTTTCGGCATTCACAAGCGTTTGCTTTCGGATCCATTCATCAGGCACTTTATCTTTATGGGTATTTCTTACCTCAATAAAATATCCGAATACATTATTAAAACTAATTTTTAAAGATGGAATTCCTGTTCGCTCAATTTCCCTTTGAACCAGGCTATTCAAATAATCCTTACCTGAAAAAGCAATACTCCGAAGTTCATCTAAATCACCATTTACTCCTTCGGCAATCACATTGCCTTTATTGATTTGAGCCGGAGGATCGGATACTATTTCATTTTCTATCCTATCGCGAATTGATGCACAAGGATTTAATTGATCCCCAACACTCTTCAATGTATCGTTTTCTGCATTTTCACAAGAATGCTTGATAGGCTCAATAACTTTTAACGCTTGTTTTATCTGAACTATTTCACGGGGAGAAACCCTCCCTACTGCAACCTTAGAAACCAGACGCTCCAGGTCACCTACCGGACGAAGATTATCTTCAATATCATCTTTCAAATCAGGCACCTTAAAGAAATACTCAACTGCAGAAAGCCTGTCTTCAATTAATTTCACCTCCTTTAAGGGTAAAGCCAGCCATCGTTTTAACATACGGCTTCCCATGGGTGAAATTGTTTGGTCAATTACTGATACCAAAGAATTTCCATCTTCGTTAACAGAACCAAATAACTCCAGGTTTCTTATGGTGAATTTATCCAGCCATACGTACTTATCCTCTTCTATTCGGGATAAACCAGTTATATGTTGAATTTTATGATGTTGAGTAATATCAAGATAATGCATAATACTGCCCGCAGCAACAATTCCGTACTTCAGATTATGCACCCCATATCCCTTGAGCGATTTTGTTTCAAAATGCTTTAAAAGTTTATCATGTGCTGAATCTTCAGTAAAAACCCAATCTTCCAGACCATACGTATAAAATTTATCTCCGAATTTTTCTACAAATTGGTTTCTTTTACTTTTTTCAAACAAAACCTCCTTTGGCTTAAAACCATTCAATAACTTATCAATGTATTCGAATCGCCCCTCAGCGGTTAAAAATTCCCCTGTTGAGATATCTAAGAAAGCTACACCGGCAACATTTTTGTTGAGATGAACAGCTGCTAAAAAGTTATTTTCCTTATGCTCAAGAACGTTATCACTAATTGCTACCCCCGGTGTAACCAACTCTGTAACCCCACGCTTCACTATTGTCTTTGTCATTTTCGGATCCTCAAGTTGATCACAAACAGCGACCCTTTGTCCCGCTCTAACCAGTTTGGGTAGATAAGTATCCAGAGCGTGATGCGGAAATCCGGCTAATTCGACATAGGATGCCGCTCCATTTGCTCTTCTGGTGAGAGTGATTCCTAAAATATTTGATGTTTTTACTGCATCATCAGAAAATGTCTCATAAAAATCACCCACCCTAAATAGTAAAATTGCATCAGGATGCTTTTCTTTTATTGCATAATATTGCTTCATCAGGGGCGTTTGAACCACCTTTTTGCCTTCTTTTTTCGCCAATGGTCTGTCTTTTTTGAATTAACTCAATGTTGCAAATATAAAATTATTAATTAGGAAAAAATTATATAAACATCAGGCATTATTCACTTGATTTTAACAAGGAAGCAATGTAACTTATCAATCGGTATTCTATGTTGACAAGAAGACGTAATAATTACACCTGAAAGTTTTAATTAAAAATCAGGATTCAGTGCTTCGGACTCATCTGATAACATGGATTTATGACAAAAAAAGGTATACTCATTTTAGGCTCGGGCAAAGTTTCTGCTCCACTTGTTCATTATTTTCTTCAAAGAAAATATAATGTTACAGTAGCCTCTGAACATGTGTATCAGGGAGAATATCTAATACAAAACAATCCTTTAGGTAAGGCTATTGAATGGCACTCAAGCGAATCTCATAAACTCCATGCATTGGTAAAAAGACACCAGGTAGTTGTTAGTTTACTTCCTTATCAATTTCATTTAGATGTTTGCAAAGTGTGCATTACCGAGAGAACCAATATGGTAACAACATCATACCAACAACCAGGAATGTCAGAACTACATTCGGATGCATGTAAAAATAATATAACCATCATTAATGAAGCAGGTCTGGATCCCGGCATCGATCATATGTGGGCTATGCAACTGATAGACACCATCAGGGATAAAGGTGGAGTGGTAAAAAAATTCGTATCCTTATGCGGTGCACTTCCGGCTCCGGAGTCATTGGATAATCCGTTCAGGTATAAATTTTCATGGAGTCCCGTTGGTGTATTAAAAGCAAGTATAGCGGATGCGTCCTTTTTAAAGAATGGGGAAAGAATTTCTATTCAGGGAATGGAATTACTAAGGAATACATTCCCTGTAGAAATACCATCAATTGGAGAACTTGAAGCTTATGCCAATAGAGACTCTTATCAATATTCTGATTTATACGAGACAAATGAAGCTGTTACGTTTTTCAGAGGTACCATAAGGTATAAAGGTTGGTGCGAAACTCTTGCTACACTCATACAAGTCGGTTTCTTTTCTCAAGATATCATTCCTGAAGGAATAGATAATTACGCAGATTTAACTCAATATTTATTTAAACTGGATGGTTTAAATATTAGAAATGAAGTGGCTCTAAAGTTAAAAAAAGACGTACACTCAAATAGCATACTGGCTATGGAATGGCTCGGGTTATTTTCTAATAATAAATTTAATGCAAAGCTTAATACTCCCTTTCAAATTCTCACTCATAAAATGATCAGTAAAATGAAAATGCTTCCATCCGACATGGATCTTGTCATTTTACAACACCTGATAGAATATGAAACAAAAGACCATTCCACTAAAGCAGTTAAGTGTACTTTTACTAGCACAGGAAAAAACGATGAAAGAACAGCAATAGCAGATACCGTTTCAATACCTGCAGCAATAATATCAGAACTACTGATAAATAATCAGATTGCTCACAAGGGCATCATACGACCAATTTATAAAGAGATTTATAATCCTGTACTTACAAAACTCAGGACAAAATTTAATTTTAAATTTAATGAGAAAATGATTGATGAAAAAGATTGGCCTATGGGATGGTAAACATTTAACAACTATTTATTGATGATTTGTTTTTTGAAAACCATTGGCTTTTTAATGATTATTTGCGGAGTGGTTTTATTAGTTTCTTACACTACTCAAAACCGCATTAACAACATACATTATGCGATTGCCGGATTACTTGAGATTGTAGGTTTGATATTCTTCATTTTAAGCAATCGTTTTTTTAACGGAAAGGATGACACTTGCCCTTGAAAACTGGAATTAATAGAGACTGTAAATTCAACTCTGTCTACCAATTGACTTTTATTAATTCAATATCATTTCTGTATTATAAATTTAAACCCGGAAATAAAAAAAAAAAAAATGCCAATTCTACTGAATTTCAATCATGTGAAATACAATAAAATCAGCATTTAACTATCATCGTATTTTTATCATTTACTACAACCTCACCAAAGTTCCTTCACTGGTATAAACCGGAACAACATCCAAAATATTTGATTGATAACAATATTCCAGATCTTTCAATTCACCTAATCCTTTTAATCGTTTATAGTGCTTTCCTTTGCATCCTATGGCATGGATATCATCCTTATTTTGCTCATAAAGGCAGGCCATGGCAATAGCCACATCGCTCAATGTAGCACCAGCCATTTCCTGAAGATCATGAGCCATTTTACCTGCACAAAGTGAATCTTCCATTGTAAAATGATCTTTAGAACCAGAAGCAACAAAAACAACTTCATCATCATCTTTAATCGACTCAACAATCGCTTTATCATTTAAAAAGGCACCAACAAGTAATTTTTTTGCACCTAATGAATTAAGTATAGCCCTTGTACCATTAGTAGTCGTAATAATAAGCGTTTTATCTTTTATAATTTCCTCCGGGTACGAAAAGGGAGAATTACCAAAATCGAATCCCGGGATAGGCACTGCATTACGCTCTCCACCCAAAACTACATTTTCAGCTCCCATCTCTTTCTGCAAATCAAATGCTTCCTCAGGTGTTAATACCGGAATGATTTTTTTTGCTCCATTGGCCAAAGCTGTAGTCATAACGGAAGTAGCTCTTAACACATCAATAACCACAACCGTTTTGTTTTTTACTTTATCCGGAAAAATTTCCCTGGCAGATAATATTACATCAATATTCATTATATATATATCTTTTTATAATTTTTCTAAATCGAAATTGCAGCAGAATACTTGCAATCATTAGTCCAGATAAATAACCAAACCAAACACCAACTGCTCCAAAATTCAAAACAAAGCCACAAATATAGCAAATAGGAAGCGCAAACAATATCCACGTAACAAAAGCAATTACTGAAGGCATATTAACATCCTGTAATCCTCGCAGGATACCAATCCATACGGCCTGTAAACCATCAAAAATTTGAAAAATCCCAGCCACAATCATTAATTGTGCTGCAATCATAACTACTTCCTTGTCATTCACAAAAAGTGCAGGTATTGCTTCTCTGAATACATAGAATAATATCCCATTTACAGCCATAAATACAATTACCTTATGTAATATGGCGTATGCCGCATACTTCAAACTATTATATTCTTTAGCGCCTAAAAAATTACTTACTTTAATTGTTGCTGCTGATGACAATCCTAAGGACATCATATAGGTTAGACTAGCCAGTGTAATTACAATTTGATGCGCTGCCAACTGAACCTGCCCAATCCATCCCATCATAATTGCACCCATACTAAAAGCAAAGACTTCAATAAACATCTGACCACCAATGGGGAAACCCACTCTTAAAACTTCAAATGCCTCCCTTAAATTCAGTTTGGTCTTTAAATACGCCTGTTTATATTTATCGAAAAAAGGCAAATTCCAAAATAATACAACAAATACAATTGCCATAAAAATCCTTGAAATTAATGTCGCCCATCCTGCTCCATTCAGTCCTAATTCTGGTAGTCCAATTTTGCCGAATATCAACAGATAATTAAGTAAAATATTAATAACATTTGCAAACAGTGTAACTACCATCGCAATTCGAGTATTGGCTATTCCCTCAGCAAATTGTTTAAAAACCATAAAAACGGCAAATGGTAACATGGAAGAAACCAATAAAAAATAATATGGCTTTGCATATTTTACAACCTGTTCCTCCTGACCTATAAACGGCATTAAAAAGGACACTCCAACCATAACACCCATCAGCATAACAGCTGAAATGATATTGATCCACAATCCCTGTTTTAGCCAATACCCACATTTTTTTCTATCCTCTGCTCCATGACTCTTACCTACCATAGGAGTAACTGCATATGCCAAGCCAATCGACATCACAAAACCTAATATAAAAATGCTGTTAGCAAATGAAACAGCGGCTAATTCTGTTGTTCCCAACTGCCCCACCATTAGTGTATCCACTAAACCAACAACCATTTGACCTGCTTGTGAAAACACAACTGGCAATGCTAACTTTATATTAGGAATATAATGAGGCTTATACCTGTTATAAAATGATAGTTTTAAATATCGCTTCATTTGAAATGATGAGTTTACCAGTAAAGCTTTATCAAAAAGCCAAATAAAAATCCCGTGTCAGTTGTTTATATTTCTCTGAATACTGATGCCTGCCTTTATCTTCAATTACTAACTCCTCTTCACATATTTTCACATTAGAATTACTAAACTCCAATAATATACGTTTTACAGATTTTGCTGGAGTTGGCTTTACATTCAATATTCTATTCAGATGAAAGTTATAATTTTGGGTAATATCAATAAACTCGTTTTGAACATCCGAAGGTAGAACTACTGCAAAAATGCCATCTGAATTTAAAAGTTTAACTACCCCCTCCATCAATTCCGAATAATTTAATGAATCAGTATGTCTTGCTGTGGATTTCTTTATGCAATTATTTTTAAGAGAATTTGAGAAATAAGGTGGATTACTTACTATTAAGTCATACTTTTTTTGAGAAGCCACCCCATAATTCTGTATGCTATCGTGGATTACACACAAACGATTATGCCAGGCTGATTGACTACAATTATTTTTTGCTTGTTCAAAAGCATCGGAATCGATTTCTAAGGCATCAATAGTTAAAACAGGATTCCTTTGAGCCATCATTAAAGCAATAAGTCCGGTTCCTGTACCAATATCTAATGCCCTTTTTGCCTTTTCAACATTAGCCCAAGCTCCAAGCAATACACTATCTGTACCTACTTTCATAGCTGCAGAATCCTGATGGACGATAAATTGCTTGAATTTAAAATATGAATTAGCCATATTTTAAAATTTTTCAAAAACACCTAATCCAAATAAAGCATAATCATACTTTACCGGATCATTCCTATCTAACTTCTGGAGATAACTGGTTATTTCCTCAACTGCTTTCCAATCATTTTGCTTGCGCTTCAGGATACCTAATCTCCTACCTACATTTCCGGTATGAACATCCAATGGAAGCATTAAATCTTTCATATGAATCTTATTCCAGATTCCAAAATCAACACCCCTTTTATCCTTGCGAACCATCCACCTTAAAAACATATTTAACCGTTTTGCTGACGATCCGGAATCAACATTGGCAATATGCTTACCCGTTCTTCCCGGATCTTCAAAGGAGGTGAATAACTGTCTAAAAAAACCAATACTATTTTTTATGCCTTGTCCTGAATCGTATCCTTGTGTAAAAACAAACTCCAATCCACCAAGTTCAAGGTAAATTCTTCGAATCCCATTCAAAAAGTACTTTAAATCAATCGCATTAAAGGTACGATATACTGATCCTGTTTCAATATTATCAAAGTTCCCTTCTTTTATGTAATGAAAGGGTTCATAATCCATCCATTCCATAATCCGCTCAGCACTTTTAATAATAGCAGATCTTTGTCCCCAAGAGATGGTTGCTGTAATAAGAGCAGCTATTTCGATATCCTCTTTACGTTCAAATTTCTTAGGGATTGAAATCGGATCGGATTCGATAAATGCTGAAGTATTATATTGAAGAACTTTACTATCTAAGAAATCTTTAATCTCATTTCGTTCCATTTCCTTTTTCATCACAGAATAATACCGTCCCTCATTTTAATTTCTCTGTCGCTAAGATGAGCCAGATGCAAATCATGCGTTACAATAACAAATGTCTGACTAAATTCATCTCTAAGTTTAAAAAACAACTTATGCAACTCTTCCTGATTTTGAGAATCAAGACTACCTGTAGGTTCATCTGCAAAAACAACAACCGGATCATTAATTAAAGCCCTGGCAATGGCAATTCTTTGCTTTTCACCACCACTTAATTCAGCAGGTTTATGATGTTCCCGATCTTTCAAATTCAAGAAACTTAAAATTTCCCGGGCTCTTGCTTCACATTTAGACTTCTTTTTACCCGCTATTAATCCAGGCAAAATAACATTCTCTAAAGCATTAAACTCCGGCAATAATTGATGAAACTGAAATACAAAACCTATATTCTCATTTCTAAAACGAGCCAGATCCTTTTCTGTTAATTTATTTATGGATGTATTGTTAATAATAACATCACCATTATTGGGTTTATCCAGAGTTCCTAAGATTTGTAACAATGTAGTTTTACCAGCGCCGCTTGGTCCTACAATCGAAACAATTTCTCCTTCATTAATAGATAAATCGACCCCCTTTAGTACCTCCAGATCACCAAATTGTTTTTTTATTCCTTTTGCAGATATCATGATGATTCGGATTAATTAGTAAATAGAATAAACATATACAGAACGTAAATGGCCACAAAAAAGACGCCTTTGAGTCTTGAAATATGCCCTCGTTTAATAGGCAATAAGGCCAACATTAATAAAACTGAGATTCCTAACATCCACCAAATATCCTTTGAAACTAAATCACTTGATATATTAATAGTTTTTAGCGTAGCTGTAATACCAAGGATTCCTAAAAGATTAAATATATTGGAACCTATAATATTTCCGATTGAAATATCCGTTTCCTTTTTAACAGCAGCTATTACAGAGGTAGCCAATTCAGGCACGCTAGTTCCAAATGCCACTACTGAAATACCAATTACCCTTTCACTTACATTAAATCCTTTAGCAATAATTTCCGCACCTTCTACCAATATTTTTGAACCATAATATAATCCTACTGCTGCTATTGTTAACAAACCAAAAGCACTATACAATTTCATTGTAGGTGTTTTTATTACCTCACCTGACTGATCCATCTGTTTTCGCGAAGCCCAAACTGAATAAATAAGGTACATGGAAAGCAATACAATAAAAATAACCCCCTCGAAGAACTGTAATTTATAATTCAGAGAAAATACATAAAATAATAAGGAAGCTGCCATCATGATACCCCAATCCAGCACAACAGTCTTTTTTCTGATACTTATAGGTAAAATAATTGAAACACTTCCAAGCACCAATGCTATATTAGCTATATTAGATCCAATCACATTACCCACAGATATGTCAGGAACACCATCAAATACGGCCTTAAGACTTACAATTAGTTCAGGAGCTGATGTCCCAAATGCCACAACTGTAATACCAATAACTAAAGTTGAAACTTTAAGATATCGAGCAATTTGCACACTTGATTTCACCAACCAATCGCCACTAAAAAAAAGCAGGACAAATCCTGCTATCAACATTAAAAATCCCATGAATTAATTTTAAGCATTTATTCTTCGTTACTAATACTATTATTTTTCGAAGCTTTGTTTATCCTTGGTTGAGAATTCGAATCAACTCCCTTTTCATCAACTTTAGATTCCTCATCATCTGAATTATCGTTATTCTCATATGGCTCATATGAATCAGATTCTGTTATTGTACTATTAATATCTTTAACATGATTTTCAATTTCTTTTCGACCTTCCTTTAAATCATCCGTAAAATCCTGCGTTCCTTCCCTGAATTCCTTTTTCAGATCATCTGTAGCCTTTTTAAATTCGTTCATACCCTTACCTAATGTTCTGGCCAGCTCTGGTATTTTATTGGCACCAAATAGCACTAGTACAGCGAGAAATACAATAAAAATCTCACCTCCACCAAAAGAGAAAAAAGCAAATAACATAATCAACACACAAATTAAACATTGTCAGTAAAAAATATACTCAAAGATAACAAAAACAAAACACCCTTTAAACACAAAGGTTTAAAGGGTGTCATTTATATTTTAAAGACTCTTATTTTTTAGCTTTGGCTGCTTCTTTTTTCTTACGTCGCTGATCAATTACAGCAAATGCTACAGGAGTAGCAATAAACAATGATGAATATGTACCTACAACAACACCAAGCATTAATGCAAATACAAATCCTTGAATTACCTCACCACCAAATAAGAATATTACAAGTAGCACTACAAAAGTAGTTAATGATGTATTTACAGTACGACTAATTGTTGAGTTTAGTGCAGAATCTACAACATTATTCCTATCTCTTTTAGGATGTAAACCTAAATATTCCCTGATACGGTCAAAAACAACTACGGTATCATTTATTGAATATCCAATTACGGTTAAGATAGCAGCAATAAAGGCCTGGTCAATCTCCAGACTAAAAGGTACTACTTTATAAAGAATTGAAAAGACACCCAATACAATTAGTACATCATGAACTAATGCAACCAGTGCACCTAAACCATACTCCCAGTTACGGAATCGCATTAGGATATATAAAAAGATTACAAGTAATGAAAATCCAATAGCAGAATAGGCTTTTGTTTTAATATCGGTTGCAATGGTAGGACCTACTTTTTGTGAACTCATGCGATAATCACTGATAAAATCTTCAAATGATATATTAGGCCCTAAGTATGTTTTTAAACCTTCATATAGTTTTTGTTCAATATTATTATCAACATCCTCACCTGTTTCATCAACCATAAAGTTAGTTGCGATTCTCACCTGATTATCTCCACCAAAGGTCTTCACTTCAACCTGAGAACCTTTCAACTCATCTACAAGCACTTTTTGAATATCTGAAGCATTTACATCATCATCAAAACGAACAACATAAGTTCTACCTCCAGAAAAATCAATACCTAATTTCAAACCTTGCGTTGCTAAAGAAGCCACACCTGCCACAATAATTATTGCTGAAATGATAAAGAATAACTTTTTCTTCTCTAAAAATTTAATTTTCAAATTCTGCAGGAATCCTTCTGTCAACTTGGTTCCAAATTTCACGTCAATCTTCTTACCAAGCAACCATTCAAATGATAAACGGGTAATAAAAATTGCAGAGAAAAAAGAAGTTGCAATACCAATCATTAAAGTTGTCGCAAAACCTTTAATCGGACCTGTACCAAATAAGAACAGAATTAAACCGGTTAAGAATGTGGTTACGTTGGCATCAATAATTGCTGAAAATGCATTTTTATATCCATCTGAAATAGCTAACCGCACTCCCTTACCAGCAGCTAATTCCTCTTTAATTCTTTCGTAAATAAGTACGTTTGCATCCACCGACATACCAATCGTTAACACGATACCTGCAATACCAGGCAAGGTTAATACTGCACCAAATGAAGCTAGTACTCCAAGTATAAAAAACATGTTTGCAAGTAGAGCAAGGTCAGAAACAACACCTGCTTTAAATCCATAATACAACATCATGTAAATTAACACCACAACGAAAGCCCACATAAAAGAAAATAAACCAGAATCAACAGCTTCCTGACCAAGAGATGGTCCTACAACAGTATCTTCAACAATACGAGCCGGAGCTGGTAGTTTACCAGATTTTAGGATGTTCGCAAGGTCTTTCGCCTCTTCTGCAGTAAAGTTTCCTGATATGGAGCTATTACCATGTTCGATAACAACATTTACAGTTGGATAACTATATACATAACCATCTAATACAACAGCAATTGATCTATTTAAGTTCTTTTTAGTAAGTCTTGCCCAAACATTAGCACCTTCAGCATTCATTCGCATACTTACCTCAAACTCACCTCTCTGGGTTACTTCATCCTTGGCTCCAGTAATTACGTCACCTTCGAGAGGAGGACGTCCGTCATGCGTAGTTACTTTAATAGCAAATAACTCATAAATTTCATCTTTACTCATTGTTCCGTCCTTCTTTTTGAACGGAGGAAGAGGTTTCACACCCCATAAAAATCTTACATTTTTAGGAAATAAAGCTTTTATCTGGTCCATTTGCAGATAAGCATTTACTTTTGAGGTATCCTTAGCCAAAGCCATTCCAACCAATGGACCCTTTTGACGTTGAGTAGGCATCAATACTGAAAAAAGTGATTTTTCAGTTTGTGCACTTAAAGAATCCACTGTAGTACTATCTGATTGTATTTCGTTTAACAAATCACTTGTAGCATCGTCTTCTTTAGCAGGCTTCTCAATAACAGCTTCTTCTTCACCTGCCTCAGCTTTTACCAATTCTGCTTTTGCTTTTTCAATTTCTGCCACTTTTGCATTGGCAGCCATTAAATTAGACCCTAATTCAGAATATACTTCATATGTTTCCCAAAATTCAAGACTAGCTGTTCCCTGCAGTAACTTACGAACCCTCTGTGGATCTTTAATACCCGGAAGTTCAACAAGTACACGACCTGCTTTTTCAAGCTGTTGAATATTTGGCTGAGTAACACCAAACCGGTCAATACGAGTACGAAGAATGTTAAAAGCATTGTCAATAGCACTTTTTGACTCTTCCCGCAATACTTTTATTACGTCTTCATTTGAGGTGTTATAATCAATTTTTCCCTGCATTTCAACAGTACTAAAAATTGCTGCTAATTTAGCCTCACTATCTAATTTATTAAATTCTTCTTTAAAAAGAGTAATGTAATTCTCAGATGAATTCATTTCTCTTTTTTCAGCCAGTTTTAATGCCTCATTAAATGTTGGATCTGAATTATAGTTTGATAATGCCCTTAGTATATCAGCAACTTTAACCTCAAGGATTAAGTTCATACCTCCTTTAAGGTCCAAACCAAAGTTAATTTCCTTCTCTTTACACTCTTTATAAGTGTATTCGCTTAATCCAAATAGAAATTTATAAACAGGCTCATTAGCAACTGAATCCAGATAGTTAATTTCAGCTTGCGGATCATTTAATGCTAATGCTAATTTCTTTGCCTTAGCTTCTTCCTCCCTTGTTTGGTAAGTAAAAATCAATTGATATAAACTTACTAAAGCCAAAAGGATGGCAAAAACTCTGACTGCTCCTTTGTTTTGCATCTGTACTTATGATTTTATTTATGTTGTCAATTAAATTCTGATTCTAATTTCTAGAATTGCGCAAATATATTGTTTTTTTTTTAGAAATACCAGTCAAGTTTTCCGCACAAATTACATATGGAACTAACAACTTAGATTTAATATAAATAATTCTGGTCTTTTTATTCTCTTAGGATTTTCATTTACTTACCTTATTAAAATTTAAATACATATGAGATTAAAACCTCAAACCATTCACAATTCAACTCGGATTATGGATTAAAATTCATAATGAACACTGTAAATATGATAAAAAAGGCTTCACAGAAACGAGACAGAACACCACTCTGATGAATTAAATTAAAGCAACGAAGTATTATACTTTGAAACCTGAGTTCGATTAAAATTAGCGAGCTCAAAATTCAGTAAATGATTGATTTACAATATAAATTTTTGAGACATAGCGAGCTATGGTGATAAAATTTAGAGCCGTAAATCGATTATTTAATGAAAAGCTATGAATGTCACT
>JBNKRV010000312.1:0-2276 GCA_050296935.1 Marinilabiliaceae bacterium
ACGTCTGACGAATATATCGTTTTGCAGCAACTTGGATTGCCCTACGAAGGCTTTGTAAAAGGTGTTGGTTATGCCTATCCTTTGGATATATCAATTGCTCCTCCCCAGATGGGTATTTACAACCCTCCCCGGTTTGTGCCAACGGGAATGGATCATTATATGTATGGAAGAATGCAATGCTTGGATACTTCTGATGAGGCCATAAAATTAAGTTTGAAAAGCAATCCTGAGATTGAAAAAGATGATAAAGTTGAAGAAGCCTCTTCGAGTGGGGTAGATGGATTTTCAGCTGGCGGGAGTTGGGCTACAAGTAGTGGAGATAGATATTTTGCAGGTGGTGTAGGAGCAGAAATACGAAGCTATTTAACTACCGAGTTTGGTAGGACTATGTTTGATAATTATTGGTTCAGTCATGGTGATATGACATTATCAAAAAACAGGTTTAATGATATTGTGCAACATGCAGGTGTGGTACAGAGTAGCAGTAAGGTAATGCTTTCAAATGGTCAAATAGGTGAAGCAAGAGTACATAGTTTTTATGGAAAAAAACCTTATGCCGCGGTAATAGGAAGGGGTACAATTTATTATCAGGGTGGAATTGCTGTTGGTTTTCAGGATGGATATGATTTTAATTGGAGATGGCAATGGGGAGAAGGTAGTCGGACTATTGTAAATGAACAGAAAACCAGATTAGTTAGTACTGCTGGATTTATCCACGGTGCAACTCCATTTAATATTACCTATAGCATTCAACCTTAAATTATTGATAAATGAACAAAGTAGTGTATTTTTTAATAGGTGGAATAGTCATTGCATTTTCCTTTCTTTTGTGCAGTAATTATTTACCACCAAGAACTGCGTATAAAGCTGCTAGATTTCATAGTGATTTGAAAATTCATAGTGATTTTAAAGTTTTAAATTATACAGAGGAGTATACTTTTAATGGAGAGGGAGTAATAGACATTGTATTTCTACTAGATGAAGTTGAATTAGAAGGCTTGATACAGGCTTGTAAGAAAAAAGGATATAAAAAGACTTCTTTAGATAATCTAGTAGCAGATGGTTTTTTAAATCAAAATCCTGATTATGGGTTACAACTTTACAGTCGAGATATACGAAAAATCACAAATGGATATTATAAACTGAAAGCTAGAGACTTGAGTAAAATGGATTTTACTATTGTTGTATTAGATATATTGAATAAGGAATTAATAATCTATGTAAATATACCATAATACTATTTGCAATATTTATCGTAAAGGCTCTATAGATGATGATGTAAATTTAATGGGTTCAGAAGTTGATAAGGGAATCATATTAATTTTAAGAGGTTAAGACAAAGGCCAGTATATGATATATAATGAAATTGCTGATGATTCTGGCCTACTGTTGGTACTATTGGGGCATTCGAGTTATATCAGAATTGGCCAAAGCCTAATATTCCATAACCGACACAGCCGGTTGATAATACTTATGTAGCACCAGCAAGACCGATTTATCCTTATGAGAATAATATAATAGTGGCAAAGGAATCACTTTGCCTCTATTCTTAAAAAGAAATTATATGAAAGCAGTTTTTATTATACGAAATATATTTAGAGGCATTCTTTTAACATCGTTATTGTTTAGGTGGTTTATAGTTGATAAGTTAGATAGTTATAGTTGGGATGTAATCTCATATGCATTATTGGCATTAGGATTAGGAGGAATGATAATATTCGAAATTATTGTTTATGCAAAGGAGAAGAGATTATGATTAAAATATTGTTGAAGTATTCATATCGTATTATTTCTGTACTGTTTTTGATTGGCTTGGTACTATTGTTTTTGTTAGGAAACATGTAGATAACGAGCTTTACAGAATGATTATCAATTATTATTTCTGGTATACCTTTGGATTATTTTCTGGAGCATTTCTGGCAAGAGTAATAATTGAGAATTATACGAAAATGGTAAAAAATGAAGAGTTAAAAGAGCAGGCTAATTAATTATTCAGGGAACTTTGATGTAGATAGTAACCTGAGTTCGATTAAAATTTTAGAATTTACCTCATTAAATATTTATTTATAAGGTATTCGATAGAACAATGTTTCAGATTAACATAAAAGGCTGATATACAAGGCAATTTTTGCCGGGCTAGCTCGATAAATTTAACGAAGTAGATCAGTTTTTTATGCAAAGCATGAGAGTTTTCGCTTATAATTATTGCGATAAGTGAATGTAGAAGCAAAGTTTACTTTGATTATGCTGAACGCAGCAATAATCAGGAACTAAAC
>JBNKRV010000313.1:0-11363 GCA_050296935.1 Marinilabiliaceae bacterium
AGAGAGCCAATGAAATTATACCGGTACCAGGTAGGTTTGTATGAATATCAAACAAAGAACTCTATCGGTAAGCCGTATGAGGGAATTGAAAATCATGAACGCCTTATAGAAGATAATAATACGAGAATAAAACTTCATGTACGGTTTGATGAAGAGGGCGCTGATAGTTTACTTATAATTGTTACTTTTATGCTTAACAAAAGTAAGTGAGCTATCAGGCTCTACTCTACTAGCCAATTAAGAATAATATTACTAATAAAAAGAAATTCAAATGCCATTTTTCCTTACAGACATAAAAAATTCAAAGAATATAAAGTTATTTGGTTTTGTAGTATTAATTCTATCCATATTAAACTTGCGGGACATGACAACAGGAATTCATTGGGCTAGTTTTCTAAATTCTTTGTTGGGCATAATCGGAGCAATATTTTATATGCGAAACAAAAAATGGTCGGCAAATCTTTTGTTGTTTTGGGCTGTATCTCAAATTGTAATAATTGAACCATACTGGAATTCTGCTCAGGTTTATAATCTAGGTTTTGAAACTCAGTTTAAAATGAGAAATCAATCCAACTTTTCAATACAATTAAACATTCTTGGAATTGTATACCTTGGATATGTAAAGTTAGTCCTTCTTAACAATCTAATTGGTAGTGAAATATCACTTAAACCATTTAGAACTGACAGTTTCTTGCACTCCATTCTTCCAGCAGCTTTTAATATTGACAGAATTGTGCAATTAGATGATGAAAAGGATTGGTTCCTTTTGAAGGAAATTAATACTGATTCTCCAATATATGGACTTGTGAAGCCTAAAGACAAAGTTAAATTAAAGCCGAATGAAACAGGACAAATACTGTTGTATAGAGCTGTAGAAAATATAGGCGACGTAAAAGATAAGAATTCAAAAGAAGATTTTAAGACAGGAGATATAGTTGTCTCTATGAAATAACTGCCACCTAATGAAATAGGAATATGAGCCGTCTGCAAGACCCAGCGATTATTCCCGGATGAGCAACATCCATCCAGGTTCTATGCACTTAACGAAGGTTTTTAGTTGTTTATTAGAGAAGGGGAATAAAAGTATTGGTATTATATAGAGTATACCTCAAATCACTATTCAAAAGAATCGAATTAAAAATCATTATTCAAAGTAAAAAAAGGTCAGATTATTACACATAAGGCCATAAAACTCTTGGCCTCCTGAAGATGAAGCTTAGCATTGTGTTGATTTTTATTAACCTAAAAGCAAAAGAGGCAATTGGGTCGTTAAGTGTAAAAAGGTCTATAGAGAATGCAGACCATTGTCCAAAGCTTAAAGGATACATAAACACAAGAAGTTGAAAGATCAGAGTAAAATACTCAAATCGATATTACGAGGATTGTATCAGTACTTTGGCATCAGGGGCAACTTTGTTAGTGTAAACCACATGTATCAAATTGCGATTTGTGTATGGTTTAAATGGTTAAACCGAAGAAGTCAGCACCACAGCTACACATGGAAAGGGCATCGGAATTTATTAGAGTATTTTAAACTCCCTAACCTCCGAATAATGCACTATAATGTTTAAATTTATGCACCAGATATTAAAACATATTAACTGAGGAGTCGGATACGGGAAATGAGGGACGAAATAATGAGTTCTATAAAAAAGAATACTTATTACGAGTAATCCTGTACGTCCTGATCTGCGGGGGATAGGTGGAGTAATCTGCTATTATATCCCGATTAGCTGCAAGTTTAGAGCAGAGTAGGAGTAAATGAATATTAATATGGAAACATATAGATTTAACAAAACAAGCAAGTATTTATTGATTACAAGCGCTTTATTGATGATATCAATTCAATTGATAAATTTCTTTGAATTAGCAGATAAGACATCAAATTATAAGGACTTATTCACTTTTATATGGTTATTAAATTTCACCTATATATATTTATTTCTATATAGATATTTTAAACATTATAAACTGAATTTAATTAAACAAATCACTTTAATTCTGTACATTATTTTGATTGTTAATGTATTGACTAAATATCTTTTTAATAATTATGACTGTGTAGATTGTAAATTGATTTATGGAATTGGAGTGTTCATAGATATAATTTTCACACTGATTTGGACAATTAAAATCTTAAGATTGAAAAACAATCAATATTATAATATCAAACTAATAAAGGCATATGCAGGGACTAGTTTCTTAGTTATTCTAATTGGGTGGATATCATCTTCTCTTTTAATATACTTTAATAAATATGATTTTTTGGATTATATAAATTTGATTGGTTTAATTCCAATGTTGATTTTGATACTGTTTACAATAAAAACAGCACCTAATAAATGCCTGTAAACACAATGACGATATAGATACGTTAGGGGCAAGTACGGACAACGACCAACACTATGACTAATTGTTTACTGATTAATATGAATATTAAGATATGGCAACGATTTTAAAAAGAGACCAAAGAGATTTTAAGGAAAGTCCCAATAAGATTGATAACTACAGAATATTTACAGATGTTTCAAGAATAAAAAAAGGACTAAATCCTGAAAATATGAACTTTGATTTAAGACAATTAAATCCAGACGAATTCTCAGCTCCATACCATTTTCATCGATATGCAGAGGAACTTTTTATGATACTTTCTGGCTCTGCAACATTAAGAACCCCAAATGGATTAGAAATTGTAAATAATGGTGATTTGATTTTTTTTGAAAAAGGGGAAACGGGAGCACATCAATTATATAATCACACCAATGAGATTTGTGTCTTTTTGGACATAAGAACCTATATTGGATATGATATAGCTGAATATCCAGACTCAGATAAAATTCTTTTAGCTCCATCCTTTGAGATTTTTAATAAAGACTCGCAAGTAAACTATTTCGACGGAGAAAAGAATATGAAGGATAAATGGAAACAAATTAAAAATAAAAATGAATAATACCAGCCACCAATAAAAATGAATATGAGCGGTCTGCAATACCCCGCGATTATTCCCGGTTGAACTCCATCCATCCAGGCTCTATGCATTTAACGAAGGTTTTTCGTTGCTTTTGGGAGGTGGAGGGAATAAATGTATTGGTATTATAAGAGTACACCCAAAACTTTGCAAAGCTCCCCATATTACACCGAACAGAATTTTGTAGTAGAGAGTTTGTTGTTCCATAAGCAAATGATGTTCAAGTCTTATTTTGAAGCAGTTTCAATGCGGAATAGACCTTTTAATGCCTATTCCGGGTTTAGTCTGTTTTATCAAAACACTACCTTAAACTCACTGGACATATTCACCAAATGCCATTTATTCAGTTTCAATGTATCTTGCCATGTTGCTGCCATAACACTATCTACTGAGCCATGCCATGGGTTATATTTGTATTCTCTCTTCGCATCGTCGTGATTTAAAAGCAACGACATATTTGGCAGTGAACCCGCTGAAGCAAAATGTAACATCCCAAAATCATCGGTGGTATTACCAAAGGCAAATACAGGTTGTTTCCCAATTTGGTTGTAAATATTCTCAGTCTTTCCATCTCCACCATTTTTAGGTTGCAGAATGGCAGGTTTCAGTATAAACTGAGTCATTTTACCTTGTGTATAAACAGGCTGCATCTGCTGACGAGTGCCTATTAAATTGCTGCGATCAAAGTCAATAACTTCGGGGCATACACTCCAAACCAACCCTTGTAGCGAACCTGAAACAATATAAACATCAAACTGCTTCGCTTTTAAGTAGGTAAGCAGCTCCAACATGGGCTTATAAAAAGTCTTACTTAAGGGAATATGATAGTCTACATTTTTGGCCGTATCAAGATACGATTTACAGAAAGCAACGTAGCTCTCATTGTCCCATCCGGCAAAAGCAGAATGTACCATTGCATTTATGGATGCTCCATAATTATTAGTTACAGAGGTATCTTTAGGATTCACCTTCAGTTTTTCGGCATACTGATATATAGGCTGTTGCAAAAGCGAAGAATCGCGAGAAACCTGCAAACACAAACCTTGAACGGCGCAATACATCTCCATCCAGAGAGGCGATTCACAGGCAATGGTTCCATCCATATCAAAAACAGCAACACGTTTTTCAACAGGTATATTTACGACCTCTTTTTCCAGATAGTTAGTAAGAGCATTTTTCAAATCGGTATCCTCCCAGGATGGCAGGTTATCCTTTTGTACATTTTTTTGACAGCTCATCATTCCAAACAGGACAATGATGACTAATAGTAACTCTATTTTTTTCATAATCTATTGAATAAATAATCAAGTACAAGACACAGGATAAAAAATCACATATCTAATACTTGATTATGGAATAAGTATTTTTTAATTTGACTCTATCGGCCTATTGATATAATTCTCCATATGAACAAGCGGAAGTGTAATAAATGGAGCATTCCAGCCTCCCACCCGCACCATAATATCGGCATATTTTAATAATTTATTAGAAGCTTCTTTTTTATTGACCATACTGTTGGCCGCTTTAGCAATTTCATAAATCTCCTGATACTGTTCGGATGCTATAGTAATGGTTAACATACCTCCATTGTTCTGGATAAATTTTTTCAGAATATTCTCCACTGGTGCATTGGGTTCCAAACACATGTCGGTTATAACACCTGCAGCAAAACGATTCAGATCCAATGTTTTAAAAGTTTGAAATAATTCACCCGGATTTGAATTCCACGTACCTGAAGTTGGCGTAAAATTGGGAGCAATTGGGTCGCCTGTTAATCGGGCTGCCGAGGCGGCATTTCCGGCTCCTTGCCAGTTATATTGCTCAAATGTTCCAATACCTGCTGTAAATTTAAGATCGAAATTAGGCAAGAAAGAACGAATGGATGGTCCATAATATCCTGCAATAGCTCGAAGTGCTGCTACTTTAGGATCGTTATCGTACGCCGGATCTAAAAATACTTTTGTGGCAATTTCTTTGGATTTTTGAATGGCTTCAACGTATATATCCAAAATCGTTTGCGTATAATAATCGGTATCATGTCCATTTCCAAACTGGGCACTATTGGTAAAAAAGTCCACCTTTATAGCATCGAACAGGCGTTGTCCCTGTACACTACCAGATTCTCCAGCAACAAAATTATAACGGAATGCTGCCAACACATCAGCCAACTGATACTTTTTCTTTTCGAACACCCACTCCTCAATGGCAGCTATGGTATTCACCATATCAGGTATGGCGGCCAGGATGGTTCCTCCCAGATTGTACTTTGCACCTCCCCAGGATTTATCACGTCCCTCTTCTAAACAGTTATCAAACAGAGCTGAGACTAAAGGCGTAGGAACCACAAATTCGGATGTAGCATAATAGTTACACATAGCCAATGTGGATTGATCTACGAAAAACTGCATCTGCTTTTTAAGCGCACCCATCAGGTTGTCCATGGAGGTAATCTCACCGGTATCAATACTCAATTTAGTGCCACGCAACAGCTCTGGATTATTGCTAAGAGTAGCGCCCCTATTTAAGGTACACTCAAGAATGGTTAAACCATTGATCATGCCAAATGTCCATTCACTTTTACCATTTAAAATAGGTTCCCAGCAACCATCCACACAGTAATCATTGGCCAGCTCTTGATAAAGATCCAACTTACTTTTTTCTGTTTCTCCGTGAGCCAAAGCATCGTACATAGCCGGAATCATTACCTCATCATTTAAAATATACGGCAGGTTTTTCGTTTCCTTAATAGATTCAGCCACAGCACTCAACAATTCCTTTGGACTATTATTATGTAATCGAACATACAACCCGGGAGTGGAAAGATTTACATTTTTAAAAGCTTGCAAAACAAGGTAGGTACAAGGATTTGTAGCATCTTCGCCATTGGGCTTTTTACCGCCAATAATCACATTCTGAAGAAAATTGTTTAACCCGGCTCTCTGATCAAGATAATAGGGATGAATGCCTAAAGCTGCATTGTAATCCATATGATCCTGCTCCATCAGATATTGAGTAGTCAGATTTAAGCGACCAGCGGCCTTAATCACAAAATTTTCAATCAAACTCTGTGCAAAAGATTTATCCTCTTCTTTCTCTAAATATGGATTTAGAACCTGATCTAACCGGCCGAGCGACATATAATCCATAGTAGCATGTAAACAACAATGAACCATCCATATACTATGAACTGCTTCGTAAAAAGTAGTAGCCGGATTTTCTGGTACCGTTCTGCATACACGAGCCATCTCTTTTAACTCTTTGCGACGAGATGAATCTGTTGGCAATTCATCAGCCATTTCATCGGCCAAACGAGAAAATCTGTGCGAATAGTTGATTACGGCATTGCAAGAAATAATTACAGCTTTATAAAATGCTTTTTTACTATACGCATCTTCAATGCCTTTTAGTAATTTCACATCTGATTTTTGTTGTGCTGTTTCAATGATAGATATTAATCCTTGACTTAGAACTTTTTCGTAATTAATAGAGTTGTGCCCCAATAGAGCCATCTCATTTTTATTGGTGACTGAACCAATTCGCAACTCTTCTTCGGTTAAATAGTTGGGGAATACTTTGCCCAAACCATTGGATCCCATGGGAATAATTCCAGCTAGCAGATCGCCATTTTCGATTTTATAACAGCCGGTGTAACTGAATTTTTCATTATCACACATGGCTTTTAACATTTCGTCAATGGCATAGGCACGACGCACAATCACCTCCTCTTCGGGATACATTTTAGCTACATCAGGTAAATCGTTTTTTCGAAACCACTCGGTGGAACGATCAGAGAAACCTCTCTTCATTAGACTTTCTCGCAATAACTCAATGCGAGGTGTTAAATTTTCTCTCATAAGGGTAACGTTTTAAAACAGACGGATAGACACGACTGTAGATACACATCTATTAAAAATGGTCTCTAAAATCAATATGTCTATTTCATCTATTTTTGATTAATACTAATATTTCCATTAAAATATGTTTTTATAAATTGATGTGAATCTTCTGCTGATTGTGGATCGAATAGCAGAGGAGATTCTAAACCGGAAGCTTCATAATAGTGATTGCTCTCTGGATTTAGAGGAAGCACTTCTAGATTAGATATCTTATATTTTTTAATTAAAGCATGAATACACTCTAAATAGTTTCCGTCATCGGTATGGTGAGGAATTGCAGGTATTCTGGCAATTACTTCTGAATCATTCAATACTCTTAAAAAGTGAAGTGATTCATTCAGTTTCTGCTCCAGAAAATCTTTGGTATAGGTACCGGTTCCTGTGGTTGTACGCATTCCGACCAACCATGTGTCAATAAATGGGAAGACCATTTCCAACCACTTTGTGTTAACAACACCAGAAGTTTCCAAAGCAGTGTGAAATCCAGCCTTTTTACACAAAGCAGCCAGTTGAGCAACCGAAGCTGATTGCAACAGCGGCTCTCCTCCACTAAATGTAATTCCTCCTTCGTCTCCTAATAACTCTAATTGCGGTTTTATTTTTTGAAACAACTTAGTAACCTCCTCGGTTATGGTTGGCAGTACCAAGGCACCTTTTCGATTTAACCTGCTGGATTGAGGACAGTCATCGACGCAGCGTCCACACAGCAAACACAAATCACGATGAATACTATGCTGATTATGAATAAATGAGTGCACCTCATTCTGGCAACTCTCCGCACAGCGCTGACACTGAGTGCAGTTACCCGAAAAATAAAGCAGCGGACTCTCTTGGGGTTGCGAGTGCGGAGAATGACACCAGAAACAATCCAGAGAACACCCTTGCAAAAAGAGCACCACGCGATTCCCCGGACCGTCATGCTTTGAGAGATAATCAATGGCGAAGTAGCTGAGCAAAGTATTGAAATCTTCCATTCTGTTTTCTAAAGGAAATTTATTGACATTAATTTTGCGAACAGTTTTCATACTCAGCAGGCAAAAGTGCTGATATACCACAATTATACCAAGTCCAGTTATCCTTATGAATAGAATTTGCTTTTATACTGCCAACTCCATAAAAGTCCGTATAATTTTTAAATTGAAGGCTATCGCTATTTATCAGCATAAGAAGAGTGTCGTAACCAACTGCATCTATTTTGGAGATGGGGTAGGTTTCGCAAAAAGAGTACTCCTTTTGCCATCGGGCTTGTTGCTGCTGATCCACATCTATGTAGTAAGTGCTAAAATCGATAAAGCTACTGGTAATTGTACTGTAATCGACAATTTGAAAAGCAGGATTATTACCAAATACAGGACTGATTGATGGACTAATATGAATGTAAGATGCTGTTGAATCAGTGTTGTGTATCTTAAATTCATCCATATGCGTATGACCACACATTGTGGTATATACCTGGGATGCATAGGAATCTAATAGCGATAGAAAGCGTTGATTATAAGCTTTTTCCCAATACAGGTATGCCTTGTTTTTACCCGTATCCTGATTATCACTGATGGTTTTGTACACATTAACACCTGCCGGAATATGAGTAATGATCCAGACTTTTTCATGGTGAGACTTACTTTCGGCCAACTGATTCTCTAACCACTCAAATTGTTCAGCAGCCAAAATCTCTTGCATACTATCATTGGGTGTACAATCGCAGTTCCAGCTATAGTCATCGGATTGATACTTATTAGAAAAAAATATGGAGTTAAATGAAATGATTTTATGCAAAGGATTATTTGGATTTTTTATACTATAATAACCATGTTCTTTAAGATTCGAAAACTCCTCATCCGATAAGCTACCTGCTAAAATAGGTTGGTATAATTTGCTGAAGTCATTTAAAAATTCTCCACCATTTTGTAAATGATAATCGCCACAATAGGAGTCGTTATTGCCAAATGTAGGAATAATAAGACAGTTGGGATAGATGCTTCGTATTTTAGCTGTTACATAGCTAATTGTTTTTAAAATAAATGAATGGACCTCTGACAATTCATTTTTATTGGTATAATGCATGTACTTTTCACCAAAATCGTGACAGATATAATCTCCCGTCATAATAATGAAATCCGGATTTTCAATATTCTTTTGCATAGCCTCTAAGGCCATAGTGAACAATTGAAAATTCGTTTCTTCGTCATAGTTGCTAATGGATTTTTTTTTGCTGGTATTAAAAATTGAATCCCATGATTCAACTCTGGAATTATCCAGTAGATTAACTAATAAGGAGTCATTAAAAGGATTGAAATGGAGATCGGTAAAATTCAGAAAATGTGAAACAACACTATTATCAACTTCTTCCGAAGCTTTTTTTGTGGTGCATGAAAATGTAACAAAAAGAAGTAGTGTCAAACATATTGAGCCCTTCACTTTAAATAGTTTACTCGTGGGTTTAGTCATTGCCTTTGTATTAAGTATTAACGAAACGTTCGTATTTAAACTCTATCATAATTATACTACTTCTAATTTACATTATTCAAATCGCATTTAAAAATATAACATAGTCTATTTCGTATTTGTCTCTCATACAACTACTTTCTTCTGTAGAGAATTCGCTTTCAAAATAGTTAAAGCATTAAAAGCCTGAGTTCGATTAAAATTTTCGAATTTACCTCTAAACATTTATTTATAAGGAATTCGATAGAACGTTGTTTCAGATTGATATAAAAGGCTGATATACAAGGCAGATTTTGCAGGGCTAGCAATCTTTACATTAGAGGGGGCTGTGTGCCAGCAGAAATTAAAGGCTGGTTCGGGTTGAAGGATTCTATTGGTCTGGACTTTTTTGCCTGCTTTTTTTTGGCGATGACAATTCTTGCGATAAACGAGAGTATAGCCAAGCTTGCTTGAGCTATGCCGAGTGAAGCAATAATCGTGAAATAAATTGAAGCATAGCCTTAGATACGACGATGTTTTGTAACGCAGTATGAATTTAGTTGAATGAAATTATAACGCTAATATCATTGGGATATTGGTGTTAAATTGGCTTTAACAATTTAACCCTTACAAAGCATAGAACTATACTATTAAAACTTAAAGGCGGTTTCCCTGAGCTTTATGGCAGAAGTAGGTAGTTGGATTTTTACTTTATTTGCAATGTGTTTCATTTGCAGATATATTCAAAAAAACATTTTCCCGGCAATTTTTATCCTGTTTTTTATAGGAAAAATTAATTGTTAATTTTGGTTGGCGAAATAATAAAACATATTATATTGTTTAGACATTGTCGCTATATTGCCATATATGCCTATTAACACAATGACGTTATAAATACGTTGGCGGTAATTAAAAAATCAAACAGTAATGAATCGACTAATATTAATAACATTAATTCTTACAACTATAGCTTCATGCGGAGGAAGTAATTATTTCGATAATGTAGATTTCAAAAATGGAGATAAACTTGTATTTAAATATGAGGATTTAAGAATTGAAGATAATGAATTTCAAAAAAGATATGGACATTTTTATATTTCAGATATAAATACTTTAAATAGTATAAAAGGACTATTAAAGGACAAGGCAAGTCGCCCTTCCGAAAATTCCGGATTTTCATATACAATTATGTTAGAAGGTCGAGATAAAAGTTATTTTTTAGGAATGTATGATGTCCAAAAAGAAATCTTGTTTTCTAATACATATTACACTTTAAGAAACGAAGATTTAGAAAAGTATTCAAAGGAATTTATTCCCATAGAAATATATGAAATCAAATTTCTTACTGTTTCTAGTTTTAAGAAAGGCATTGAGCTTCTGCATCATAATAGTTTTGTGGTCGAAAATTTTGACAGAGTGAATGAAATGGGAATAGCGGGATTTAATGGAGTAACTGCTATAAAAACAACAAGAGAAGCTTTCCCAAATATTGAACAATACAAATCGCTTGAGTCTGTAGAGAAAAAAATAAAAAAGGAATTTAGGTCTATTGACTTTGAATATAAATTAGTTAATATTTCTGTATATGACTCAATTGAAATACAGATTGCATCAAATAGAAGCATTGAGAATTTAATTCCTGAGAATTATACTATAGTGAAGCCC
Source organism: Marinilabiliaceae bacterium (assembly GCA_050296935.1). Taxonomy (GTDB): domain Bacteria; phylum Bacteroidota; class Bacteroidia; order Bacteroidales; family Marinilabiliaceae; genus Saccharicrinis. The sequence goes on from JBNKRV010000313.1 coordinate 10,954, forward strand.
TTTGATGAATATGTAGATTTGTCTCCAATTGATGTATATAATATTGAAAATGTTGACTTGAAAACGTTGTTTGAAAGTAATGATATTAAATACGAATTGACAGATTAGGAATAACTATCGCCAATAATGTGTATAATTCATAAGGGTTTCAGAGGTTTTCCAGCGGTATCATCCGTATCAATTCCGGGTGAACTTGATAGGTTTGAAGCCCGAAATCGACTACATATTCTTATGCGAAACGTTAGTGTGCCACGACGCTGTGGTAATCCAGTAGGTGCAAATCCTACCTGAATAATTTTTGTTAAGATTATTGCTCCATTCAGCATAACTCAAGTAAACTTGGTTCTACTTTCACTTATCGCAATAATTTGCTGTTCATTTAGAAGAACTATCGACAGTTCTGTCCGTGA